>CACITD010000039.1 GCA_902589475.1 uncultured Alphaproteobacteria bacterium
CAGTTCACTCCATTTTTTAAAATCGTTTGATCTGGACAGAAAATCCATAATCATCCATGTAAAAATTGGCGTACAGGATCCAAAATCTGTCAATATAGGCGAAATAAAAAAAATCATACCCTCTGAGAATGTCCAAATACATGTAGAAGAAGGAGGGCTAGATGTTGTGGACGAAGAAATGGATGACACTTTAGTCATTGCTAGCGCTGCTGTGGAAGTGATGCTGCCGATCATTAACGCCTAAGCTTTTCAATAATTGCGACTAACTGATTCAAAATAACAAAGCTCAATTTGTTTTAGCAACGGGATCGTTTTAAATCTAAGATTTGACGAGACTATCTTAAAAATTATAAAGACTAAGACGCGAGGTTAATTCTAGTGAAACCAAACGGACTCAGAAACAAAACTAGAGAGAACCATAAAATAGACGGACTGAGCCCAGACGCTAACAAATTGCGTGGCCACTCCAAAATTATAAATGTTGAAACACTAACAAAAAATATCAACCTCGCTTGGGAAACAACGACAACCTCTGCAGAATTTCGATCCAAATTATTGGTTATATTCCGAACGACACTCTCGGAAGGCTCAAATTTCATTCAAGACCGATTTCTTTCAAATAATAATGGAGCCGAGGCCGTTCTTGCTCAAGCATATTTAATGGACTGTCTCATTAACGCTGCCCTTGAAACAGTCGATAGAAAACTCTATAGAGCACCAAATCCAACCCAAGGCGAACAACTTTGTATTATCGCTGTCGGTGGATACGGGCGGGGAGAATTAGCTCCCTTTTCTGATATAGATCTCTTATTTTTATTACCCTATAAACGAACCCCCCGTGTTGAGCAGGTAGTGGAAACAATTTTATACCTCCTCTGGGACATGAAATTAAAGGTGGGCCATTCCACTAGATCTATCGACGAATGCATGCGACAGGCTAAAGCCGATATGACTGTTCGAACTGCGATACTGGAGTCCAGATATATCTGTGGCGAAATCTCTCTAATGGAACAGATGATTACCCGTTTTCGGGAACAAATAATAAAAGGAAGTGCACTAGAGTTTGTAGAAGCAAAACTTAAAGAGTCTGACGATAGGCACCGACAACTTGGAGACTCACGTTATGTTATTGAACCTAACATCAAAGATGGCAAAGGTGGCTTGCGCGACCTCCATAAACTATTTTGGATTGGTAAATACGCTTACAAAACAGATGATGTTTCAGCTTTAGTAACAGAGGGCGTCTTATCTATGGAAGATGCTCGGCGGTTCGCTAAAGCGCAAAAACAGCTTTGGACTATACGCTGCCACCTACATTATTTAGCCGGTAGAGAGGAGGATCGCCTAACCGTTGATCATCAGCGCGAAATTGCCAAACGACTTGGATATATGGACCGCTCTGGTAACACAGCGGTTGAGCGATTTATGAAGCATTATTATCTAACCGCAAAAGATGTTGGGGATCTCACACGAATATTTTGCGCCGCAATCGAAGAAGAGCATAAACGGAAACCTCGCCTAAAACTCTCTGCTCCTTGGAGACATCCGAAGAGCCTTGGAGAGTTTGAGTTAGAGGGTGGAAGACTGAACGCAAAAGACCCAGAAATTTTTAGTAAAGATCCTGTTAATTTTTTAAGAATGTTTCATGTGGCACAGGAAAACGATTTAGAGTTTCATCCACGAATACTAAAATTAGTTAACCAACATCTCAAATTGATAGATAAAAAACTCCGACATGATCAAGAAGCAAATAGCTTGTTTTTAGAAATATTAACCTCAAAGAAAGGACCGGAACGAATACTCCGCCGCATGAACGAAGCGCAGGTTTTTGGAAGGTTTATTCCAGATTTCGGAAAAGTTGTCGCTCAAATGCAATATGACATGTACCACGTTTACACAGTTGATGAACATACAATAATAATGCTTGGTATTCTATTTAAGATAGAGAAGCGTGAGTTAGAGGAAATCGCGCCCACTGCCTCAAGCGTAGTTGGAAAAGTCATATCGAGAAGAGAGTTATATGTTGCCGTTCTTCTACATGACATTGCAAAAGGGCGAGGCGGCGATCATTCCATTTTGGGCGAGAAAGTGGCTCGCCGATTATGTCCACGTTTTGGAATGACGGCAGAAGAGACAGAGACAGTCGCATGGCTTGTACGATGGCATTTGCTAATGAGCTACGCGGCTTTTAAACGCGATATTAATGATCCCAAGACCATAGAGGACTTTACTGCAATTGTGAGGTCACCGGAAAGATTACGTTTACTGTTAGTGCTTACGGTGGCGGATATTCGAGCAGTTGGGCCAAATGTTTGGAATAGTTGGAAAGGAACTCTATTGAGCGAGTTGTACTGGTTAGCCGAGGAAGCCTTGTTGGGTCATAGCTCTATTAAAGCACAAACAGCTCGAATTGAAAAAGTTCATGACGATTTGGAAAAAGAACTTATCTCTTGGACTTCCAAAGAACTTCATACTCATTTCAAGCAAGGTTACCCTTCATATTGGCTGACGTATGACAAAGATACCTTAGTTCGCCATGCAAACCTTATAAAAAAGGCTAATGACGGAAAAACAGCCCTCACAGTAAACACACTCATAGATAGCGACAGAGGCATCACCGAGGTAATAGTTTATACAGCAGACCATCCTGGATTATTCTCGAGGATAGCAGGGGCATTAGCTTCTGCAGGCGCCAATGTAGTAGACGCAAAAATAACAACTATGCGTAATGGGATGGCACTTGACAGTTTTTGGGTGCAAGATGGCAACGGTAATGATTTTGAGGATACCACTCGTCTAACGAATGCTATAAGCGAGACACTTTCTAGCGGGATACATTTAGGCCAATTGCTCGCATCCCGACCAAACAAATTACCAAAACGAGCGCAAGCGATGGAAGTGCCCCACCGCGTTTTAATAGACAACAAGGCGAGCAGCACACACACGGTTATAGAGGTCAATGGCCGTGATCAGCCGGGGCTTCTGCATCGTTTAACCAAGAGCCTTGCAGAGCAAAACCTTCAAATTTCGTCCGCTAAAATTTCAACTTACGGGGCGAGCATCGTTGACGTTTTCTATGTAAAAGATCTCTTTGGTGTAAAATTGCACGAGAATAAAAGGCTAGAGTCAATAAAAGATTTCATGCTGAAGGCATTAGAAGAAGTAGAAATAACAAAAATTGTTGAAAAATAATATTGGTGAAATGATGAAACATTCGCTTTTAGAATTTATTGAAATAAACTAAATCAACATAATGTCTCTTTTGCGCGCTGTTGCTACCGTTAGCGGGTTTACTATGATGAGCCGAATCACCGGCTTTGCCCGCGACATATTGATTGCATCGGTTCTTGGGGCTGGCCCAATAGCAGACGCATTTTTTATCGCGTTTAAATTTCCGAACTTTTTCCGACGCTTAACAGCGGAAGGCGCCTTCACTGTGGCATTCGTGCCTACCTTTTCCCGTCTGCTTCAGGACAAAGGTAGAAAGGATGCCCTCGAATTTGCCGAAGAAGTTATTTCTATTATGGGGATTGGTTTATTTTTATTTAGCTTTTTTGTAATAATATTCATGCCAACTGTTATGCTGGGGCTAGCGCCTGGTTTTATAGGACAGGATTGGTTATTCGACTTAACAGTTGAGCTAGCCAGGATTACTTTTATTTATCTGACACCAATATCTCTAGTAGCTTTGTTGGGTGGCATACTTAACAGCTTTGGCAAATTCGGAGCTATGGCTTCTGCTCCAATCTTATTGAATATAATTCTTATCGTTTCTCTAGTTTTCTTTGAAAATAGTATGGAAACAAAAGGGCATGTTCTAGCGATTGCTGTTGCTATTTCTGGTGTCGCCCAATTTATTTGGCTTCTAGAAGCATGCCGTCAAAATGGTAGTATTCCAAAGTTACGACGCCCGAGAGTAACCAGGCGAGTTAAAAATTTGTTTAAGTTAATGTTACCTGCAGTTTTAGGGGCAGGTGTCGTACAAATAAACCTATTAATTGATATAATTCTTGCATCAACTCTGCCTTCTGGTTCCATCTCATTTCTTTACTTTGCTGATAGAATAAACCAGCTACCTTTGGCCTTGATCGGCATAGCTATTGGCACTGCACTTCTTCCAAAATTATCTCGAGAAATTCAACGCGGCGAGCTCGAAAAAGCAAAAAGAAGCCAAGATCACGCCTTGGAATTTGGGATGGTTCTTGCCCTTCCTGCGGCTGTAGGGCTTTTGGTATTGTCACAGCCTATCATCAGTATATTGTTTGAACGCGGTGCGTTTTCCCCGACGGCCGTTGATGCAACAGCACAAACGTTATTTTGTTATGCATTTGGACTTCCTGCGTTCATAATAATAAAAGTTTTACAACCAAGTTTTTTTGCGCGTTATGACACCCTCACCCCTGTGAAGGTTGCCAGTTTTATGGTTCTAACGAATCTTGTCCTCAACATAATATTAATGCAGTATTTGGCACACGCTGGATTAGCCCTAGCTACTTCAATAACTGCTTGGCTAAATGTCGCGATCCTTACCTTTATATTGAAACAAAAAGGGCTTCATCAACACAGTAAGAAAACCTACCTTAAGTTAGTCCGGACTTTCATGGCATCTGCAGTTATGGGAATGGGTTTGCTTGGGTTGATAGAATTCGCGGGAGATTCGATGTTCGGCTCAAAAAATTCAAATATATTATCATTAGCTGCCCAAATTTTGCTCGGATTATTTTTATATATTATTCCAGTATTTTTATTTCGCGTGATACGACTTTCCGAAGTCCGTCAAGAAATAAAGTCGTGGGTCAAAAACAACCAATAACAATTTTTAATTACTTAAAACCTTGACCAGCAAGCGCTATGCAGGCTAATCGAGTGAGTGCTTGAAAGGAACAACTTTATGAAGCGAATTTTCTCAGGCATCCAACCATCGGGTAGTTTGCAACTTGGTAATTACCTGGGCGCAATTAGAAATTGGGCAAAAATGCAAAATGACTATGAATGCATTTTTTGCGTCGTAGACTTGCATGCCATCACTCTTCCCCAGGACCCATTGGCGATGCGAGCTGCTACTCGTGAAGTTGCTGCCGGAGTGATTGCAGGGGGAGTGAACCCTGAGACATGCATTATTTTTAATCAGAGCCAGGTTCCGGAACACGCTGAACTGGCATGGCTGTTTAATTGCGTTGCCCGCCTCGGATGGCTTAACAGAATGACACAATTTAAAGAAAAAGCTGGAAAAGATCGTGACGGCGCGTTTGTTGGTCTGTATACATACCCTGTGCTTCAGGCTGCTGACATATTAGCTTATAAGGCTACCGATGTACCTGTTGGAGAGGACCAGAAACAACACATCGAACTTTGCCGGGACATCGCTCAAGCTTTTAACTCAATGTTTGAAATAGACTTTTTCCCCTTGCCTGAAGCTCGGATTCAAAAAGCAGCTGCTAGAATTATGAGCCTACGCGACGGAAGAAAGAAGATGAGTAAATCGGATCCTTCAGACTACTCACGAATAAATATGACAGATGGCCCTGATGCGATTGCTCAAAAAATAAAAAAGGCTAAAACAGATCCTTATCCGCTCCCAGACTCGCTAGATGAACTAGATAAGCGGCCTGAAGCGCAGAACTTGATTACCATTTTTGCCGCATTATCTGAACGGAGTGAGGAAAATGTGCTATTAGAGTTTGCAGGGAAAGGTTTTGGCGATTTCAAGAAATATCTTGCAGAACTAGCGGTAGAAATTATGGGACCAATAGGTAAAGAAATGCAACGCTTGATGAACTATCCCGACGAAGTTGATAGTATTTTAAACCATGGGGCTAATAAGGCTAGAGAAATAGCGAAGCCAATTGTTACTGAGGCGAAAGAAATCGTTGGGTTCCTAAAACCCTGAATTCTGTTTACTCGTTATTAATATTTGGAAATTTAAGAACTTTTGGTAGATAAACTGACAGCTTTAAAGAAGAGAGAGAGGTAACAATGTTTATACAGACAGAAGAAACGCCCAATCCAGCAACCCTAAAATTTTTACCCGGCCAGCCCGTTTTACCGGGAAAAAATTTAGAGTTTCTTTCGTTGGAAGAGGCTTCAAGTTCACCTTTAGCTCAAATTCTTTTCAAGATTGATGGGGTGATTGGAGTTTTTTTAAGCGAAGATTTTATCTCGATTACTAAAGATGACTCACGGGAATGGGCTTTAATGAAGCCTAGCTTATTGGGTGCTATTATGGAGCATTTTACTGCTAAACGCCCCATAGTTCTAGAGGGTCAAACTAACGGTGATAGCGAAGCTGGTGATCAAGAAGATGACGAAATAGTGAGCCAAATCAAGGAGCTGTTGTATACCCGAGTTCGTCCGGCAGTTGCACAAGATGGGGGCGACATTGTTTTTGAAGACTTTACAGACGGCGTTGTCACTTTACAGATGCGTGGAGCATGTGCGGGATGTCCAAGCTCATCAGCCACTCTGAAGATGGGCGTGGAAAATCTACTTCGGCACTACATCCCAGAAGTAAAAGAGGTAAGACAATCCGGGATGTATTAATTCTTTTGGGTAACACCCAAAAAAATACCTTTTTTAGGAACCTAACGGAAAAACGCGCATTGGAATGCAACGCAATAAAATAAACGCGTACCTAACTGCTATAACGATATTTTTATTATCTGCTAGCATATTAGTTGGCATGTTTATTCCCTCAAACCTGTTCAATCTAAATTTGCGCCCTCCAGAAAGCCGCTCACTTACCAGGACCACTCTAAGTTTTGATGACCAAGGCTCACAAAAAGACCTGGCAATTGGTAAAAAAGACGCGCCGTTAGCACTTGTAAGTCTGTTAGGGTCGTTCGACTTTGATTTGAAAGAAATAAAATCGAGAAATTCCCTGGTGCCCAATCTGATTTTTTGGCGGCTACCTCATGACCTTCAAGAATTGTCTGAGGTAACAATCCGAAAGAAATTGTTCATAAAAATTTTGCTTCCACTGATCATCGATAGGAACATGCAAATTCAGAAAAAAAGGCAGCAAATTTTTAATTTGAAAAATATAGGAATACTAAACTTAAAGAATAACCAGAGAGGTTGGATTTTCGAGCAACTTAAATACTATAAGGTTCTTTCACATTACAATGCTGAAACTAGTCTAAACAATGAAATGTTTGAAGAATTGTTGCTGCGAACAAATATCCTTCCTATCCCTCTCGCAATTGCGCAAGCCGCTATAGAAACAGGTTGGGGAACCTCTCGGTTTGCTATAGATGGAAATTCCCTATTCGGTCAGTGGACATGGAAAAAGGGTGGGCTCACTCCATCGAGAAGAGAGGTGGGTAAAGCGCATTTGGTAAAGGCCTTTAAAAATTTACGTCACTCTGTTGAGAATTATGCACAAAATTTAAATTCAAGCGCCTTTTATAACCGTTTCCGTAAAGCTCGTTTGAAGTTCATTAAAAATGATCGATATGTAAATGATGCTAGTTCACGATTAGCAACGCATCTTTCCTCTTATTCGCAGGAGGGCGACAAATATGTAGAGAAAATCCTAAAGATAATTTCAATTAATAAATTGGGAGACTTTGAACAGCTTTCAAACGAATTGCGCGACGTAAGTTTAGGAAATTAAATTCAGAAAATAGTCTCCTATGGAACGGTGAATTGCACCCCAAACCATCTCCATCTTTCTTTCAAACCCGGCATAGTACAGTTGATCCTCGATCTTCCCGCCGGAAACGCGGAAGCTAATCTAACCTCTACCCGCCTACCTAGCCGCTCCAAAGACAATTTCCCTTGGTTGGAGGCAAAGCAGGCTAGGCGCTTCAAGCTTCCTACTATGGGATCGACAGTAAAACCGAAAGCTGGTGGATTGTTAGTAATAAAAGGATCTTTTGGTAAAACATCGGTTACCATCATCGGCATAGCATTTACTATTAATCTAAACCTATCGATCCCACCATAGCGCTCATTCAGAGCAAATCGAGGCAAAGCAAATTTGTCCAAGTGCGAACTTATAACACCTGAGCTTTGGGTAAAGGCTGCATCAAAGCCACGATCTATTATTATTTGGCGTACAGGGGAACTATATTCTCCATAAGGATAAGCCAGTAAAGAGGGTTTTTTGCCCAGCTCCGTAGCAATTCTAATATTAGCTTTATCGATTTCCATTTTCGCATCGCCCAACGATAAGAGCGGTAAATGTTTATGTGACTTGGTCTGACTGCCAATAATTACTCCTTCCTTTTGCACTTCTCTTATCTGATCCCATGTCATGTAACCGGGAGCTTGGCGATCGACAACATCTGTTGAAACAAATAGAGTGACAGGCATCTTTGCCGCTTTGAGTAAGGGCCAAGCTACATCATAAAATGAACGATAAGCGTCATCCACACTTAGACCAATAGTTCTATCTGGGAGATCTTTCCCTAGATTGATACTACTTACGATCTCAGGAAGTGACACTACATTGTACTGGTTTTTTTTTAATTCCGAAAGATGGGCTTTAAATTGCTCTAGCCTAATGCTGGTTGACTCAAATGCTGGCTCGTTGAATCTATGATAAACAACCACTACTGCAGAAGAGCTTTTCGAGCTTGCAAGTGTTACACTGAAGCAGTTGATTGCAAATAACGCACTAAGAAATATCGACACTGATAATTTTAGGGAAAAATTCATCTTAAGACTTCCTGTAAGACGCGGTTTTATTTTAGATATAACGAAAAATGGGAGAAATGTCGTTAATTAAGAATAAAACGCTTTTTTTATATATGCTAAATATATTCGCTGAGAGGAATTTTTAGAAAAAATGAAGGCTATCTTGATTGATTCTTCAGCTTCAGCATGCTCTGTATGCGTCACGACAGATAAAGTTGTTACAGGGCACAACTTCGTCTCAATGGATAGGGGGCACGCCTCAGCAATTGTTCCGATGATCAAATCTACTATGAAGGAAGCAAAAACTCATTTTGAGGAGTTGTGTTTCGTTGCTGTGACGAAAGGACCGGGATCGTTTACCGGGCTTCGGGTCAGTCTTGCTGCGGCAAAAGCTATCGCATTATCCAATAATATTCCGTTGTTTGGTGTGTCCTGTTTTGATGCTATTGCCAGTAGAGTGCAGAATAGCAGAAATTTACTGCCAACTGATATCCTATTGATTGTTATTGAGAGCAAAAGGGAGGAGCTGTACGTGGAATGCAGAGATAAAAGGGGCACGAAAATTATTGAAAGCCAAGCGTTATCTATTTCTGAGATAGCTGGCCGTTTTGAAAGTTTATACCAACCAGGTAAGTCAGTAAGAATAGCTGGCGACGCAGGCGTTTTACTTGTTGAGGCAGTAGGAGAGATAATTAAACCTAACGGTCCAGCATTCACCGAAGACCTTTTGGGTGTTGACGCATTAGATATAACAACCACCAAAGAATACTGGGATCTTTTTAACTCCGCAACAAACCTCGGATATACTTATCAAGTAGATCTCAATTATCTTAGAAAACCAGACGTCTCCATTCCAAAAAAATAGATGACCTTATGCAGTATCCATAAATATAGCGTCTATCATTTTAGTCGCAGAAAAAAACTTACCAAGGAGTTTTCAACTTGTTCCGGCATCAAAAATAACAATATCCGCTGCCTCATATTAGATAGCCGAAGCAATGAAAAGGTTTCTTGTGGTCCGTTCCGCTCATATCACTCTTTGAAAAGGTGGATATTATTCAAAGTAAAAAGCAGCAATGCCTTGTCCAACAAACTTGGCTGGAGTTACCGGCACATAAAAAGATCGATGGATACTAGAGATAACATTACCTATGCATTAGCTGTAAAAACACCAGGAAATATTTTTCAGCTCGAAGGAATAATAATCGCCCAAAGTCTTGTGGATGAAGCCGAATTACTATTTGTTTTTGTCCGGAAGGTCTCCAGAAGGACTGGCTTAGGGGAATTTCTTTTGAACAACGCGTTAAGACATCTCGCTAGCACCGGAACTATCGACGTATTTTTAGAGGTAGCCAAGTCAAATCGGGCTGCAGCGCTTCTTTATGGAAAAAACTTCTTTAGACCGGTCGGTACTCGAACCAAATATTATAAGCAAGGTAAAGCGAGGGCAGAAGACGCCATAGTCTATCGGAGAACACTTAGCTCATGAGTAATCTTAACAAAAAAACCTAACTAAAAATTTTGATTTCAGATCGACGTAACAAAATTGATTTGATCGTAAGTGCATACTGCAACTCCCAGTTTGCACTAATCTCAAAAAATTCTTGAATACAAGTTACTACAAATTTGTTGATTTGATTTTAAACCTTAAGAAAACTACGAAAAGATTTTAGAGGGTACGTGATACATATGCAAACTAACAAATCTTTTAAAGGCTCTGTGCCAAACCACATATATCCTGACAGAAGACAAAGCATGGGATCGATTTCTATGGGTAGCTTAGAGGTAAGACTTGCCAAAAATGATTGTGAAATTAAAGCAGCCCAGCGCCTTAGATACAAAGTTTTTTATGAGGAGATGGGGGCCCTACCCGATCATGTTTTAGCAAAGAATGAGCTGGATGCTGACAAACATGATCAGAGCGCTGATCACTTGATTGTCTTTGATCGGCACATTCCCGGATCACTTTGTGATGGACTGTCTTCCGCTGTTGTAGGCACTTACCGATTGTTACAAACACAACATCTTGGAGGTCAACATTCGTTCTACACTGCCCAGGAATTTGATATCTCAAAGCTACTAAATTTTCCAGGAAAGATTATGGAACTAGGTCGATCGTGTGTTGATTTCAACTACCGAAATACGGCGACGTTACAGCTAATGTGGCAAGGAATAGCGTCTTATATTTTCTGCAATGACATCGACTTAATGTTCGGTTGCGCTAGTTTCCCGAGCCCCTACCCATGCAAGTTCCGGAGATCGCTGGACTATTTGAGCACCCATCACACAGCGCCCGCAGCAATATGTCCACGCGCTCTCCCAGAACGCTACATCGATATGAATTGTAAAAATGCTGCTCCTCAAGATAAGACATCAGCCATACAAGAACTGCCACCCTTGATAAAAGGATATTTACGAATAGGCGCTCAAGTTGGAGACGGAGCTGTAATTGATCATCAATTCAATACAACTGACGTTTGTATTATTGTTAAAACTGATGATCTTCCCGCCAGATATAGTGCACATTATAAGAGAAAATTTAAAAACGAATGACGCATCGATTCAATATTATTAAAATGCGAGAACTGGCTTTTTCAAAAAGGACTGCATCTCATTGGGTGTCTTTCATTCGTCTTTTTAACTACGCTTTTCTGACGATATCTTTGCTACCTTTTCAGGCAGTTAATCTTTTATTTTTTCGATCCAAAACTTCATTCATAAGTACGTTACATCATAAATTAGCCTCCCACGTCCTCGGGCTTCAAATAAAAGTTGAGGGTAGCCCGACCAAGACTGAGAAAGCTCTCTTCGTTGCAAATCATATCTCTTATTTCGATATCGTCGCTATAGGTTCAATTGTGCCAGGTCGTTTTATAGCAAAGCAAGAACTTTCAACTTGGCCTGTATTTGGTATTCTTGCAAAATTGACAAGAACAATTTTTATCAGCCGAAGCTCTAGCTCTGCTCTCAAACAATTACAATTGATTGCGCACCTATTATTTAAGTCGGAGAGATTAATACTTTTCCCAGAGGGAACCAGCAGTGATGGAAGAAAGGTACTACCATTTAAACCATCGCTTTTTGAGGCACCTATTCAGGCAAACGCAATAGTTCAGCCTTTGACTATAAGATACGAAAAAATCAACGGGATGCCGGTGGATCGTCGAAGTAAGCCTTTTCTTGCCTGGTACGGTGATATGGATTTACTTCCTCATCTTTGGCAATCCCTTTCATTAGGCACAATAACAATCAAACTTGTTTTTCACGAACCTATTAAAGCTACAGTGTTTAGCAACCGCAAAAAATTAGCAAATCACTGCCAAAAAATAATAACCTTCGAGTCGGAAAAGCCCGACCAATAGACCCATAACTTGACTTCGTTTAAACGAATGTTAGAGTTGTTGCCGTAAGTGGAAATTTATGAAAGCTAAAATGTCTTGAAGCCACGTCCCAGCTTAAATGGACCGGAATGACCCTAACTGGCCAGAAACCAACCCTCAAATCTGTCAAGTACGTGTTCATCAAAACCTATGGCTGCCAGATGAATGTTTATGATTCTGATCGCATGTTTGAGCTGCTTCAGCCGCTAAGCTATAAAAAAACTAACAACCCTGACCACGCCGATCTTATAATTCTCAACACATGCCATATTAGAGAAAAAGCAACCGAGAAGGTATTCTCGGAACTAGGCCGGTTAAAAAAACTTAAACTATCTGCCCTAAAGATGAATCGAAAGGTTTTAATTGGAGTAGCTGGCTGCGTTGCGCAAGCAGAGGGCGAAGAAATTTTAGAAAGAGCACCATATGTAGACCTAGTCTTCGGCCCACAAACATATCACCGGCTTCCAGAAATGGTTAACAAAGCACTTAAAATAGATTTAAGCCTAGTAGCAGGCTCCCAGATAATAGAGACAGAGTTCGCTACTGAACAGAAATTTGATGAATTATCGACAGACTCTATCAGTCCTACAAACTCTTTTTTGACCATTCAGGAGGGTTGCGATAAATTTTGTTCCTTTTGCGTAGTCCCCTATACCCGCGGCGCAGAAATTTCACGACCTGCCGGCCAAGTGTTAGAAGAGGCGGAAAAACTTGTAAAGTCTGGCTTAAAAGAGATCACTTTATTAGGGCAAAATGTAAATGCATATCATGGTGTGTCGTCTGACGGAAAAGAATGGACTCTAGGTCGTTTAATAAGGGAGCTTGCAGAACTAGATGGTCTAGAGCGCATTAGATATACAACCTCTCACCCAAAAGACATGGATGACGATTTAATATCAGCTCACGGCGAAGTGCCTAAGTTGATGCCATATTTACATTTACCTGTTCAAAGTGGCTCAAACACAATACTAAAGAACATGAATAGAAAGCATAATATTACATTTTATAGATCGATCATTGATAAGCTTAGAAAAGCACGAGAAGATATAGCATTTTCTTCGGACTTTATTGTTGGTTATCCTGGAGAAACTGATGCCGATTTCGCAGAAACACTACGGTTGGTGTCAGATATCGAGTTCGCACAAGCTTACTCATTTAAATATAGCTCGCGACCTGGTACTCCCGCCTCAGGTAAAGTTGAAGTTGGCGAGCAAATAAAATCTGATCGTTTGGAAAGCCTACAACAACTACTAAATGCGCAACAGTTAGCCTTCAACTTAAAAAAAGTCGGTACGGTCCAAAATGTTTTGGTGGAAAAACACGGTCGAAAACAGGGACAATTAGTTGGTAAAACTCCTTACATG
This sequence comes from uncultured Alphaproteobacteria bacterium, assembly GCA_902589475.1. Classification (GTDB taxonomy): domain Bacteria; phylum Pseudomonadota; class Alphaproteobacteria; order Thalassobaculales; family Thalassobaculaceae. The sequence continues at coordinate 13,382 of CACITD010000039.1, forward strand.
CAGGCAGCCCATTTCTGTGGAAATGAGAAATTAATAGGGAGCATTCAAAAAGTGAGAATATTAGATGGCTTCTCAAAAGGCGTATCCGGAGATATGGTCGATAATGATAAAGTCTATAATATTCAAGAACCAGCTAAGATAGAATCTAAGGGGATATATTCTTGAGCGCCAAGATTAGTGGCAAAACAAAAGCTAAGATCGAATTTGCAGATTACAAGATACTGCCACTACTGTTTGGAGATCACGATCGAAACATCGCCCGCATAGAGCAAAAGCTCAGGGTATCTATTGGGTGTTTTGGAAATCAAATAGAAATTAAAGGCTCGGAAAAAAATGTTAATCAAGCAATCGTAACTATAGAAACTTTGTATAAAAAGCTAGATATAGGAGGCGAACAGGACTGTTTAGACTTCGAAATTATTGATGCGGCGATAGAGTGGATATTAAACTCAACAGACGAGCATGGAAAACCAGATCTTACGGGCTTTGACACTCAATTTGGCAAACTAGAAACTTGGAAAAGGCGGATAATTCCACGATCCCCCAATCAACAAAGATACGTCAAAGCTCTCCTTAAATCGGAGGTTTCACTTGGAGTTGGGCCAGCTGGTACAGGGAAGACTTATTTAGCAATAGCGGTTGCGGTTTCTTTGCTGAAAAAACGCCAAGTAGAGCGTCTAATATTATCGCGGCCTGCGGTAGAAGCGGGGGAACGTCTTGGTTTTTTGCCCGGCGACATGAAGGAGAAAATAGATCCATACTTACGCCCACTTTATGATGCCCTTTTTGATATGATGCCAAGCGAAAGTGTTGAACGGATGATAGAAAATGGCCAGATTGAGGTAGCCCCACTTGCTTTTATGCGCGGTAGGACTTTGGCCAATTCTTTTGTTATCCTGGATGAAGCACAGAATACTACCCCTGCCCAAATGAAAATGTTCCTGACACGAATGGGTGAAAACTCTAGAGTTTGCGTTACAGGTGATTTATCACAAATCGACTTACCTCCAAATATTAAGTCAGGCTTAAAAGATGCCATAGAAGTTTTAGAGAAAATATCTGGGATTTCGATTATCCGGTTTTCTGGAAATGACATCATTAGGCATCCAATGGTGACACGAATTGTAAATGCGTACGATAAACGCGAGGGAAATCACTTGTATGAAGTGCCCGCAGAATAAGACGATGAGGAAAACTAGAAAATTCTCAGCGGAGACTAATCTTGACTCTCCCAAGTGGCTTAATGAGGAGGTAAACATTATTAATATTTGCGAGGCAACTATCGCCTCGTTTTCAAGCCAAAAAATTCCATCGGTTGCTAGCGGGAATAATATTGTCAGCATTTTGTTGACTGACGACGAAAAGATGAGCGAGCTTAATAAACTGTATAGAAATAAAGCGGGACCAACAAACGTCTTGTCTTTCACGAATGAGAGCACGCATTTGCATAGCAAAAACGTGCTACTCGGCGATATTGCACTTAGCTTCACAACGGTTCTGAAAGAGAGTGCTAAAACAAAAATATCTTTCATAAACCATGTCAAACACTTGTTAATCCATGGATGCCTCCATTTAATTGGTTTTGATCATGAAACTGCCATCGAAGCCAAGGAAATGGAGGCTTTAGAGGTGAATATTCTCCATAAATTGGGGGTGCCAAATCCTTACAACGTCTGAATTTCTTGTTCAATTCCCAAGGTATTATTGGGATTGAAAGTACGTGAGGAGAGATAATCAAATTGTTTTGTGATATAATATTTCAGATCATTACGAAACTTAGGATAATTTAATATTGCTAACTGCTACCAAAAAGGTTCTTCAATTCTTTAACATAGTTCCGACACCTTCCAATGTGAGAGATACATTGGAAGAGTTGATCGAAGAAGAGTCTAACCCACTAGATGAAGATAATCATGAGCGCACGCTACTTAGAAACGTACTAGGATTGCGGGATATTACCGCTTGGGACGTAATGGTGCCGAGAGCAGATATTGCCGCGGTCGACGTTAAAACATCAATACCCGAACTAGTGTCTGAGATGGTAAAACTTGCGCATTCCAGATTGCCCGTTTACCGGAACAATCTTGATGAAATCCTTGGCATGGTGCATATAAAGGATGTATTGGCTCATAGCAACTCAGCAACAAAAACTGCCTTGTCTGATTTAATACGAGAAGTTCTTTTTGTTTCTCCTACGATAAGAGCTTTAGACCTTCTTCAAGAAATGCGGATGACACGTAGGCATCTAGCCCTAGTTGTGGATGAGTTTGGTGGCATAGATGGTTTAATAACAATAGAAGATTTGGTGGAAGAAATTGTTGGTGAAATAATTGATGAGCATGATGTAGAGGAAACAACTAAAATTCTAAATCAGCCCGATGGCAGTGCTATAGCAAACGCTCGTGCTACAATTGAAAACCTCGAGGACATTTTTGGTCCGATCCTGAGTGTTGAAGAGAAAGACGAAGCGGATACGATAGCCGGACTTATTTTTTATCTTACAGGAAGAATCGCAAAAAGAGGGGAAGTGATTCGTCACAATAGCGGCTTGGAATTTGAGATCCTTGAAGCGGACCCTCGTCGATTAAAGACTGTTAGAATACTTAGGCCACGTGTCGAAGAAATAATGACAGCTGAAAATTAGTCTTGTGAATAAAAATATCGCTTTTTGAGATAGCCGTATGACACCAGGACACGCTGTATTCTCAGGTTTATTCCTTACTACTGGCTGGCGCGTCCCTGTATTAGCTTTTTTGGCTGGTTTGTTCTCAGCTACAGCGCTGCCTCCTTGGTCCTTTCCATT
>CACITD010000040.1 GCA_902589475.1 uncultured Alphaproteobacteria bacterium
CTATTATGAAGCGTTGAGCTGCTTCAGAACAGTTGCTACATACAAACCGGAGCACGCCGATACTCATAATAACCTTGGCCTGACGTCAAAAGAACTAGGTGAATTTGAAACTGCGATCCCTCATTTCCATCGTGCAATACTTCTTGAACCATCACATTTGATCGCGATTAACAATATTGGCGTTACGTTGAATAGACTAGGTACCCACAACACCGCGATAAAGCACTTCAAACGGGCACTATTTTATCAACCAGATGACTTTAACATTTACGGAAACCTAGCCGACACTTTATCCAAAGTCTCTAACAATTCGGATGCCATACAGCAGAGTAAAAAAATGGTTTTGCTCACTCCGCACCTGTCAACAGGGTATGCTAAACTTGGCGCCTCTTTAAAATCAGCCAATGAATTTAAAATGTCCAATCGCTACCTTAGACAAGCGGTTCTTTTAGCACCAGAGGACGCTGTACTCCATAACAATCTAGGGATTAGTCTTTATGATCTTGATCGCTTTGATGAAGCAATTGAGTGGTTCTCAAGTGCGTTAAAAATTGGCTATGCTAAATCGGGTACTCCCGACCTGCTGTTAAGCCTCAGTAGTGCCTATCGCAAGGTCTTTGCCTTTGATAAGGCTACGGCAGCCCTTAGCAAGGCTGTTGAGATTGATCCCACATTCCTCCCGGGGCTGAAGGGCGTCGGTTTACTATTCGCGCTTCAGAAACGTTTTGGTTCTGCGAATATGGCCTGTCGTCGCGCCGTTCTCCTGGACCCGACGATTGAAGCCGAGTATTACGTCTGCGCGGAAGTTGGGTTAAAAATACCAGCGGGTACCGGTCGTTTGTCGACCTACCGTAATCTATTTTCGGAGACCTCTTTTGATCGCGGCGGTATTCTTTTAAATGGTTTAAGCCTTTGTGAAATGGGGATGCACAACCAAGGGTTAAAATCTCTGTATCGCGTCCAACCATGTATAAGATTTTCACCTGCTAAATCGATTTCAATTACTCCTGGAGATTACGATGGATAGAGTTATATTGTCCGATCAAAGCAGCTGTCCGCACTTTATAGGCTCATGGCAAATTGGATCAAGAACAATCTCCAATGACCTAATTAAATACTTTTACGATAACGAGCAACACCATCGTAGCGGAATAACGAGCGGTGGGTTGGACACGACCCGTAAAAATTCGATCGATCTTCACGTCAACCCTGTTGATCCAAATCGTAATATAGCACCCGCCATTAAAGCTTACTTCACGGCGCTAAATTCATGCTATCAGGACTATATCCAACAATGGCCATTCATCAAAACGCTTCACGATCTTGATGTGGGGCCATTTAATATCCAAAAGTACGAAAGTGGTGGACACTTCCAAAGATTACATTGTGAGAGAACCACACTTTCGACTTCCCATCGCGTACTTGCTTGGATGACGTATCTCAACACCCTAGAAAATGAGGGGGCGACCGTTTTCGAGCATTATGGGTTACGCGTGGCGCCGACCGAGGGCCTTACCTTAATTTGGCCCGCTGAGTGGACCCATGCCCACTTTGGTGACATCGTTAACACAACAAAGTATATCGCTACAGGGTGGTTTCATTTTCCACCAACCTAAGTTGGTTATGCCCTAGAAAGGCTTTTAGAGCAAAAAAAAACCCCGGCGGACGCCGGGGTTTTCCTGTTTAAAAGAGAGAAACTCTCTTTCTACCTTAAATCCACATTAAGCTGTGAGATCAATATTCGCTGCTACGAGCGCTGTATACTCAGCAGTGGACATAGCCGCTGTTGCAAGAACAACTTCCGAACCTGAGGTATCCGTTAGGTTCGCGTCAGCTCCACCCGTATCACCCATGGTAATAAGTGTCGCCAATCCGTCGTTCGCATCGTAGAACAGACCCAAGACTTTGTCATCAGCATCGCCTCTGTTGGCGTCAAGGGTAATGTTGTACGACAAGTCTGCGATTGAGTTCAGACCCGTAGTATCCGTAAACTTAAATACGTTAGCCTGGTTTGCTACGTCACCTGTCGCAAGCGTGGCACCGTCCGTTAAAGTCTGGAATACGATGGCATCGTTACCCGCTGTGTTACCTGACGAGTCCACAAGCTGTCCGCCACCAGTTAACGCAGTGTTCATATCCGACACATCAATTTGAATTACGTCGTCTGCGACCTGCGTCGTGAAACCAGTGATGGAAGTGGCATCTGTCTCGTCCCTGATGATAATTGTATCTGCAGTTTGATACGTTTCTGTAATGTTCACCGTATCTGTTCCCTGCAAACCGTCAATCACATCAACACCGTGACCACCCGTTAGTGTTTCAGCATTGTTTGTACCAACTAGACTATCGTTGCCAGCGCTACCGATTGCATCGTCCAAGTTAAAGTTATTAGCAGTCAGCGTTGTCAGCGTAGTAACACCTGTTAAGACAGCCACATCCTGCACATTAACGATACCACCAGCATCCGCGATCTCTGCTGTTGCCACCCTTGCGTCACCACCCGATGTAGCTTGATACACGAGTGCGACGTCAGCGACACCACCGTTGATACCGGATCCAAATGTCACAGCACCGCCCGAAGCTAGTGCTGTCGAAATCGCAGCAGCGTTAGCGTAAAAACCGGTGCTAAGGAGTAGAACGTTATCATTTGCATCACCCGCTTCGGTGAGGCTGGTAATGTTCTCCACCGACACAGTACCTGCATTCAAGAATGCTGCAGCTGAGTCTGTTGACCCCTTAAGCGCAAGGATGTCGCCAGCCGTGGCGCCCGCTGTGAAGTTTGCGATCGTATCTATATTTGTCGTGCCGCTTCCACCCAACGAGGTGTAGGTATCCGATGCAGAGTCGTTTGCTCCTAGGTCGATCGTATCGTTGCCAGCGCCACCTGCAACCGTATCGGCGCCTCCGCCCGCATTGATTGTATCGGCACCAGTACCGCCAGACAGGTCGTCGGCACCGCCGCCGCCAGTCAAGGTATCGTTCGAGACACTACCCGCGACAGCGTCAACTTGTGCCCCACCAGTGAAAGTCATTCCCGTACCGGAGGCTTGTCCGTCTACACCGACACCTGCGCCACCAGAAGCATCAACCGTGGCAGCGACTGTCGAGCCTCCATAGAGGTTCAATCCTTCGGTACCGGCAACGGTTAGCGAGGACAGGGATGTTGCTGTTAGGTCAACAATGTGCTGTTCCCGAGTTGACGTTGCGGTAGCTTCTGCCGTCGTGATCGTAATGTTTTCCACGCTCGCTACTGTAACCGCATCAAAGTCGGTGCTGGCGTCGTTGGTTAGATTAATGTTCAACGAATTAGTACCGGACGTAACTGCCATGTTAAGCGTTAGGGCGTCTGCACCAGCAGTGTCACCAGCAAGTAGTGTAATTGTTCCACCCTCGGCAATTCCAGCGACAGTCTCAGCACCCGTGTAGGACGTTAATCTAACATTGGCAATACTGTCCGCTCTTGCTAGATCAAAGGTTGTACCACCCACGTTCAACGCGTCTGATACGAGGATTGTCTCAACGTTCGAAATTGCGTTATTGAGTGTAATAACTTGTGAGACAGTTAGCGCTGCTAATGCCGTAACACCAGCCGATGTGATTGAAATCGTGTCAGTACCGTCACCGCCGTCAATCGAATCATTCTGCGTTAAGTTACCGGCAAGAACGATTGTATCGTTACCGGCACCACCCTGAATGGTATCGTTACCCGCACCGGTTGTGATGTTATCGACACCTGCTCCACCGTCAATGACGTCGTTATTCGCGCCACCCGTGATGGTGTCGTTACCGCCACCGCCGTTGATTGTTGACGCAGCGTCACCGACAAGAATGTCGTTACCACCGGAACCAGTGATCGTTTCAACACCAACAGCTGCTGCCTGCATATTTACGACAGTGCCTGTGCTACGTGTCATTCCAGAGAAATCAATCACGTCTGCTGTGATTGCGTCAAATGTCATGGCATTTGCCCCGGTAACAGTAAGTGTTGCAGTTCCGCCTGTGTCTGGCGTGATAACGAGGTCATCAATTTCCTGAGTGGTTGCTGCCCCCGAACCGGTGTTGGAGATAGTAACGTTTTCAAAACCAGTGACTGTAAGATCCATTTGATCGAACACGTCATCAGCGCTGTCACCATTTTCAACCGTCAGCGAGTCATCTGTAGCCGAGCCAGTGTCGACAATTGTGAAAGCGCGAGACGCACCTGTAGTTCCCTCTAACTCAACTGTCTTCGAACCGGCCTCAAGCGTAAGAGTATGGCCTGAGTCTACACCATCGTTAAAAACGACTTCATTGAGACCAGCTTGAAGTGTAGCAGCGGTGAGGCTACCACCAAGCGCGCCTGTAATTTCAAGGGTTTCAAAACCTGTCATAGTTAAAGTTGTTGGCGTTGTGTAAGCACGTGCATTAGCGTCTGTAATGTTAAGTGTATCAGTACCGTCGCCACCACTTACTGTATCGGCGTTAGTGAAGTTAGTTGTCATTGTAACGGTGTCATTACCAGCACCACCATTGATGGTTACATCGTTTGCCGCAGTAGCCGTTGAGGTAATGGAGTCGTTACCAGACCCACCTGTAATTGTTGCATCAGCAACCTGGTTATCTGTAATAAACGTGAAGTTACCGGTTAGCGCAGAGGCGTTTACTGTCTCTGCATTAGCGCCGATTGAGTTGGCTGCAGCAGTTCCTAGGTTCAAATTTTGTGATCCAGTGATAGTTGCCGTAGCAATATTAGCCATCGTGGTTGTGGTTAGGACGTTTGCGGAACCATCCGAAGCGATATTAACCGTCTCAACACCAGCGATAGTAACCGTACCCGCGCTTGTGCCATTCAGAGTAAGGTTTGCAGTATCCGATGAACCAGACACCGCCGTAGTTGTGAACCCAAAAGTTGCGTCTTGATCAGTCGTTGAAACTTTTAGAACGGTGTCCGTCGACGAAATATTTGAGAATGTAGCCGCGGCCGTTGAGGCGTTGGACTCAACCGTTGTTACTCCCGAAGCGCCAAGCAACGAAACTGTACCCGCGGCGCTGAATTGAGCCTTTATTATTTCAACGTCTGTCAAACCATTTGCCACATAGGTACTGGCCGCCCCAATGGTTGCTTGGAGTGTGTCAGTTCCTGCTCCACCGTTAACAACATCGCCAGTCGTGAAGGTCTGGCCAGCCGCGTTGTTAGACGCGTTAGCAGCGTTGAAAGTGTCGTCATTTGCCGTACCTGTCAGGCTATCGACACCTGTGGTAAGCGTAAAAGTATCCCCCGTCACTGTGTTGGAGATAGCAGGAGCACCAGGACGGCTTTCATTTTGACCAAACTGTATGAAGTGATCCAAAGCCGAAGTGAATGCACCAGCGGTGATAGCGGCAGCAACGTCGGCGTTTGCATCGAGATACGTTTGTGCGTTGAAACTGGAATACGCTGAAGAAGGCGCCCGATTTTCTGTCTCACCAAAAGACTGGAAGTGAACGAACACGTTAGCTATATCGCCACGACCAACAGCAGCTAAAACGTCTGCGTTATTAATGGCGTAGAAATTCATATCGAAAGTTGCGTTTGGATTACGCAATTCCTTGCCGCCAAAAAGATTAAAATGCTGTTCAGCTGATGTGAAAAAACCCTGCGATATAGCGACTACAACGTCCGCGTTATTCGTAAGGTAAAAATTAGCATCAAAATTAGCAGAAGATGACATATTTTAATTCCCTTTGTTATTTTAGTTGAAAGCCGACCAAAACCTATTTCTTGAACGGCCTGTAGCGACTGCCCTTAAAACAGGTCGTTAACCTGCTTTAAGAGCCACCGCTCCGAGAGTTATTCCGTAATTCGAATACCATTTCGAATCACCGTTGTACAGTAAATACTATACAAAATTTAAAAATCCAACACTTTTTTTTCAAAACTTTCAAAAAATCTATGTATTTTAGTGAGTTGAGGCAGTTTCTTCACGTGATTTTATATGAGCAGCGTGTTCCAACATAAACTGAGCCGCTGCGGCGTGACCCAACAAGTCCACAAGTAATCCCCCATAGCAGTTCGCTAGAGCGTGTAGTATCTCTGCTGAGGGGGCATTTTCGTTTCGCGCTTTTCCAAGAGCGTTTTGAAGCGCAGGTTCAATTATATCCGTTGCGATTCTCATAGCACGCGCCTCATCCTCTATGAGCCCCCCTGCACTCATTTCTTTGTTTTTTTCAGCATTTTTCTTGGCTTTTTTTTTGTTTTTAGTCATGCCTTACCCTCTCTCTAAAATTACTTTAGCTATTCAAGCGTTACTTTTTTACAATTTTTTACTCTTCATTCAGCCCTCGGGCGATCGCATCTTTTAACGGCTTAAGAATGTAGTCTAAGACCGTTCGTTCGCCCGTATTGATAAGAACTTCAGCGGGCATACCCGCTGAAAGTTTGGTGTCGCCCAACTTTTTCCTTTCCGATTCGGAAATTTCTATGCGTGCCAAAAAAAATGGCACCCCAGTATTAGAATCCGTTAGCGCATCTCCGGAAATGGATGCTACTGAGCCGTAGATCGCCGGCGTAGAACGGAGGTTCAACCCGGTTAAACGCACTTCCGCCTCTTGTCCAACCGCTAAATTATCGACATCCATCGGGGAAATACTAGCCTTTACGACTAAATCATCATCGACGGGCGCTATTTCCATTAACACTTGCCCTGCACCAACCACCCCACCTATAGTATGCACCTGTACGGCCTGAACAATGCCCGATCTAGGAGCTTTAATTTCTATTCTTTGCAAAACGTCTTTCGCTACGAGAAGTCGCTCTTGCAAATCACTAACTTTCGCTTTTGTATCCTGGAGTAGACCTACAACGTCCTCTCTAAACCTTTGTTTAAGGCTTACTATCTGGTTCTTCGCCTCTCCTTGCGCGCTGATAGCTCTCGCTATGAGGGCGCTATCGTTTCCTATTGCCCCCTCTAACTGTACTATGGCTCTCTCCATGGCTAGTATTTTTGTTTTTGGATAGTAGCCTTTCTCATATAGTTGGCGTAGTCCCTTTAATTCATCCCGGAATATGGCGCGTTGTTTGACCCTTGAAGCCTTTTGTATTTCCAACCCTTTGATTTCATTTACTAACTGATCTTGCCGCTGTTGCAAGATTTGAAGATGCCCGTTAAGCGTATCTCGTCTTGCAAGAAAATGTTTCTGCTCTGCCTCGATGATTTCTACTACACCCTCATCTTCGGTTGCTCGATCCAAAATATCGCTGCTGAATGTAATCGTAGCTTCCTCTTTCAGCTCGGATTCTAATCTATCTTGAAGCGCCAGTCCTTGACTTAACTGATCCCGAACCCTGGTCAATGTTGCATTAGCCTGAAGGGGGTCCATACTCACCAATAATTGGCCCTGCGCTACTTTCTCTCCTTCCGAAACATTTATGGCCGCAACGATACCGCCCTCATAATGCTGAACACGTTTTTTATCACCTCTAACGGACAATTGAGCAGCAGCAGCTACCGCCTTTGCGAGAGGAGCCGTAGCAGCCCAAACACCTAGCCCAATAAATATCGAAATTACAATAATCAGCCCTACAACAACCACGGACATGGAATTTGAAGAAGGACGCACGGGTGAATGCGGCGATTTTGAATCGAATGTTAACTTCCGCGATACTGCCTGATTATTTTGCGCCATGTTTGGTATATCCAACAACCTTTTAAAAAGTCCTTCGCCAACGTTCTAACTATTAGCGGGCCTCGGTGGGTCATTTGAGTGTCTTCCAACACCAAGTTCACTAAGTACTCTATCCCGTTCCCCATAGCCCACTAGATTTCCGTCTTTGAGAACCGCAATTTTATCTACTACAGATAAAAGTGCGGGTCTATGGCTAACCACAACAACTGTTGCTCCGCTCATTTTCGCAGCGTTGATTGACTCAGCCAGAGCTTTCTCTCCAGCAGTATCTAAACTCGAATTTGGCTCATCGAGGACTAATATTTTTGGTTGTTTATATAGCGCCCTTGCTAGAGCTACTCTTTGACGTTGTCCGCCTGACAAAGCAACCCCACCACTACCAATTTGCGTGTCATACCCGTCGGGTAATTTTAACACTAAATCGTGAACCCCCGCCTGCTTGGCCGCTTTTATTACTTCCTGGGAGTCTAAATCCTCGAAGCGAGCTATATTTTCAGCAACTGAACCACTAAAGAGCTCAACCTCCTGGGGCATATAACCCACGTGAACTCCGAGTTGTTGCCGGTTCCAGTGCTCTATGTCTGCTCCATCGTATCGCACAGTGCCTCGAAGAGCTGGCCAAACCCCAATGATAGCTCGAACCAAAGATGACTTACCGCAACCACTTGGTCCAATTACAGCCGTCACCGAACCACTTTCTAATTTCATGCTTACGTTAGACAGGACAACATTTTTGGCGCCTGGCGGGGTAACAAATGCGTTTTCTATGGCGATGTCCCCAGATGGTTCAGGTAGGTCCATCATCTCGGCTTGTGTCGGGTTATTGTCCAAAAATGAAGATAATCTATTGTATGAGTCTCGCATGCTAACGAAATTTCGCCATTGACCGACAGCCATTTCTACCGGAGCTAGAGCGCGCCCCATAACTATTGACGCAGCTATCATGACGCCTGGGGTTATTTCATCTTGGATTGCGAGATAACCTCCCATAGCAAGAATTATGACTTGGAGGGAAAAGCGAGTAAACCTAGACGCCGCCAGTATATAACCAGCCCGGTCATTTGCTACTGTTTGCTGCCCAAGAGAATTATCATGTAAATCTATCCATCTTCTTTTTAAGTTCGCAATCATTCCCATCCCATAGGCCACATCAACATTTCTAAGACTGAAGCGAGCCTCTTCAGCTGCCTTGGATGATAAACCAAGCCCTTCAACCAATTTTTTCTTCGTGGAAATTTCATTAAGGAGCGCTAATACAAAAATTATAATTGCTCCGAATAACGATATAAATCCAAGGATTGGGTGGAAAATAAAGCCGACAGCGATAAAAATTGGAACCCAAGGGGCATCGCAAAGCGCAACGATCGCTCCACCTGTAAGAAATTGCCGGATAATATGCATATCTTGCAGACCATTCATGGCCCCGCTGCTCGGATTTCTTAGTGTAGAGGTAAAAACGCTGTCAAATAGCTCCGAATGCATGATTTCGTCAAATTTTAAGCCAAGACGAACAAGAAGTTTTGATCGAATTCCCTCTAAAAGGCCGTAAATGATCAGCAAACCTAGCGCCAAAGCAGTAAGCATTACAAGAGTAACCTCACTCCGGCTCACCAATACCCTATCATACATTTGCAACATGTGCAGTGGGGCAACGAACATAAGAAGATTTATGAATAGACTAAAAAAGATAATAATACTTAATCTAGTCCCACAACTACGCATCGCCATCTTAATGAGATTATCTTGCTTTTCCATTCACTTTTGATCCAATAACCTTAAAATTGGCATTTACTTACGTCAAAGCATCTTACAATTTGGGCGCGTCCAACAAGTAAGGATTGCCGAGCCTGAACACAAGCGAATATTTTATCCAGCAGGGTTTTTTCTCCGTTAATACACTTCGAGAAGCAGCACTCTGTTTTACCATGTGTCCTGTGGTGTGCCGTTTTTTTTTGCTGTATTGAAGCGAGGCGCTATCAAATAAACGCATCCATCGATGTAACATCGCTAAACACCCCAGGGAATGTTAACGCGCCTAATTCACCAAAATTCATGACTAAGTCGGTGCCATTTCGGATGTAACTATTCAAAGATGAGAGATCTTCTGGTGGCAAGAGAAGCCATAGTAGATCCTTACCCAACTCATAATTTGTTACAGTGAAGTCGCCCCCACGATAAAATACAACATCAATGGCATTGGTCATCGGAGCGTATTTTTGTCCTACTTTCTGTATGTCATGGCCTATAATCGGGAGTTCGGGCTTGAAAGTAGGTTGAGGGGGGTAAATGGTACTCTCACCAACGAACTCACTAGTTGCCTCAGGTAAGCTCTCTGTTTGAGTAGAAACTGACGACAACATTTCAACAGCCTCCTCAAGCTTATCATCAAAATAAAAATCCTTTAATAAAGCACTGTTGTCTGTTACCCCATCATCAAACCCAACAAAAAAAAGCTCACCATCTTTTAGAGCGTTTATTTCGACAAGCTCTTTCGATACTGCTGCTTGTAATTTTTCAAACACGCTATTTGCAATGGCGTTGAGATCTGGTTTTAAGCCTTTTCCATCCAAAGTCTTCCCGAGCTCATCCGAGATAACGAAATACGACCCATCCCTGCCAGTTTGATCAAAGTTTTGCGATATCACTTCTTGTGCTAAATCAGATAAATCTACAGTGTAGCTAAAGACGTTTTTGTCACCGGCCGACGTTTGAATTTCGATGAAGTCGACATTTGACGTTTTAAAGATCTCATTGATAGCCTCAGTTACGCTCGCAGAGACCAATTTCTTATCTGAGGTCTCATTAACTGTATCTTCTGGGGCAGCCTCCAAGATTTCTGTCTCGTTTAAATCCTCTTTTAATTCTAGGGCGTCTTCCCGATGAGATTCAGAGGCAGACCGCTCTCGAACTTCTATTCCCAGTCCAGCAATAGATTCACTAGTTGAAGTATTAAGCTCTCCATAAAATTCGTCGAGCGGCGCCTTCACAGAGAGTTCCGAATCAGATGCTTTATGAATCTCTTCTTCTGGCAGGAACTGCCTAGCGATTACTACCATTCCGTAAACTGCCGCATTATAGTTCAACGGCGTTAAATCCATAGCAGCTACGCGCGATAACTCAAGCCTAGCAATCTCATTCCGCAAACTATCTTCCGTTTGCGATTCTTGGACCAAATTGGAGTTTGAAACCTCAACTAATATTTCGCTCAAAGTTTTTGCTTTAACGCCGTCGATAGAAAGTATAAACGCTGCGGCCACAAACGCCGTCAGAGCTGCACTCGGATGCAGAAGAAGGCGTCCAGACTGATGACCTCTTGGCAAGAACATCGGATGACTATCTAACATTTGCTGCACGACACCGCGCACGTCGTCACCCCGATAGAGGCGGTTGTCCAATGAACTCACTGCCACGAATTGTGAGTTCACACGTGCGAAGTGCGCAATGACGTCGCCTGTCTCTTCTCGAAAAAAGACCAGCCACGGGTCTCCCTCATCGGTCAACCCTTGATCAACTGCTATCAAAAGACCTGAGCGACTTAGGATATCTGAAACTCTATAAAACTCTGCTATTTCTTGATTGGTCCAGCCACGGGTTTTACTTCGACCATCAAAATAGCTTTTTAATTGCATTATAGTCATTAACTAACCTATCCCCAATCGAGGAAGCATTTAAAGTTTAATCGCTCCTATTACTTCCATATATGAGTTTATACGAGTGCGGATCGTAATATTCCATAATTTTTATGGCAAACTCACGAGGATCTAGTTCTAAAGCCTCCGCCCATTGTTGAAGCTTTTCAGAGGGCACTCGTCCTCTGCCTGCCTCAATTTGAGAAATGAATGTATAATACTCCATATTGACGCGTTCCGCTAAAGTTCTTTGAGATATTCCAAGCTCAACCCTGCGTTCGCGGAGCCAATGCCCTGCAGCTTTCCTTAGCTCATTCGCATCAACCTTCGACTGCCGATCAACAGCATGCATCTAACCACTCCAAAATAACGATTAACTCGTTAAGAGATTACTGTACATTTTTTAAAATGTCTAGCGTCATTCAGCTTATTATTATTATTGAAGTTTGATGTACTTAGCTAAATAAAAGCATTGAAGACTTCCCCTTCAAATACATAGTTATCCAACTCCACTACAAAATCTCTTTCGGTTTCACTCGCAGTAAAAAAGTGACCACCGTTAACAATATTAAAAAATCTGTAAACAGGGCTTGTTGTAGTTGTATTTTGCTCCAAAGTTCTAAATGCGACACCCTCAAATGTATAATGCTCCATAATCTCAACACTGGACTTCTCTATTTCCGAAACAGTGAAAAAATGGCTTCCCAACTGGGTATTAAAAAATCTATATACAGGAAGAGAATCGGCCACGTCTTCGGCTTCTTTGCTCAAAGCCTGAAATCCAACACCCTCTGACTTAAAATTTTCAGACGAACTTAGAACTAAAGCCTCATTTGGATCAGCAGTAAAAAGATGTCCACCCACTTCAGGGTTGAAAAATCTATCTATATTTACCTTGTTATAATTTGTATCTCCGTAAATGGCTCTGATTGCGTTTAAATCGTCTAACTGCAACTCAGTTATTCCTGTCGAATAGATGGGTGACATTAACGCATTAAATTCATCTGAGTGGTCTATTCCCAGTGCATGCCCAATCTCGTGGGCTGCAACGTAAGAAAAGTCAATTTGATCTGCGGGAGCATCCCCGCCCGTAAACCAATTTTCTCCAAAATCGAGGGCGACCGTGACTGTTTGAAGAGGTCCCGAAGCGGGAATAATAGTCTCCCCTAAAACACCACCCTCACCATCTATTTCTAACCAACCTAGTCTAATGTCTACGTCACGTCTATCCGACACTTGAGTGAAACGTATGTCAGCTACCCGTTCCCAAACGGCAAAAGCTTCGATAATTTCTTCAATAAAAGGATCTTCATCTATGAACAAATCGAACTGAGTAAACGAATTCGAAAAATTTGCTGTGGCGATACTGAATTCAACTATTTCTCCACTGGTGCCAAGCTGTTGGGAAGTACCCCATTTCCCTTCCCCGAGTTTGAACATTTTTTTTTCTATGGCTTCCATTTCAACCTTTCACACGAGCGCAGCACGATCAATGGTGTAAATAATTGCTTTAAAGATCATATTTGGTACAATGAAACTAGAGTTTTTAGGCGTTCTTTTGGCAAACCATTTCTATCTCAATTTCTCAAAAGCGAATAAATTTTATCTATTGATAACAAAACGATTTTTACACTTTTCCTGTCTAACATTTTATTCGCAGTTTTTAGCTCTTTTCGGAGATTTGCAATTTTACTATCGCCATTTTTTTTGACCACATCTAACTGATGCTGAAGTTTAGAGATAGTTTCCGTAGAGTTCTGGAGGGCCTCACTTAATGCCTTCACTTGGGGCATGTACGGTGACAAAAGGCTCTCAATTTCAAATTTTGGGAGGGATGCGAGACACTTCGACTTAAGGCAATTACCGGGCTCATCTTTTGGTTTTTCGAGCTGCACCATAAACTCTATTTGTCCGATTTGCGTGTCTACGAATTGTTTTAATTCATAGAACACGACCTCATGTGTTACCGCCTTTTTTAAAATCTCGAAAAAACTATGCGGAGTAAAGATATTCACATGTACGTCATGATAGTATGACTCGTTATGAACTCGGAGAGCTGCTTTCCAAGCTACAGCCTCTGAGTCTAAGAGATTAGAGTCTTCAGCTTTAACGATACCATGCCATAAATTGTGCCCATTGGCTTTGATGGCCATAGCAGCTTGGTCATAGACGGCAGAAACCCTGGGAAATTCAATCTTTTTCAAAAAATTTTCCAACACGGTTCCAAACGTTGTAAGCGGTCGATTGAAATCGAATGTAAAACGCTTATCCGGCACCACAAGGAAAACATGCCCACCGGGTTTTAGAATCGTTTGAATATCTCTCAAAAACTGTAATAAATTGGGCACATGCTCAATGACGTGGGACGCTACGACATAATCAAAAAGGTTTCCTGCTGTTGCTTCAACAATATTGCCATCTAGGCATACAAAATCTACCGGGACAATCTGATTTACGTCGATTGAAAGATCGTCCTTGTATTTTTCTTTAAGCTTGCATGTCGGCAGGTGATCTAAATAAAAAATCTTTCCGCCTTCCTGCAAATTCTCCTTCCTCACAAGAGGTTTATTTAGAGGACCAATTTCCAGACCTTTAAGGCTCTCAACATTCAAAGCTTTCAGTAAAAATTCACGACGCGAGTTAGCCATGAGCTGTTCCTTATTTATCTAGTCACTCCAGGGCCATTTTAGGCCTCGGTCTAGGTCTATTCTATAACCCTCTATCAATGAAAGATTAGCGTTATACCCAGGATCATTTTCAATGCATATCTTCCATTTATCCTTCATATAAAGGGCTTCGCCTTCAAATCTTTTTGCCTTCATAGGATCAGTATCCGGCCCTCTAGATACCGACTCGTGATGATATAACTCAGCGAATGGCGAGTAAACATTCTGATACCCCGCCTCTTTTACTCGCAAACAAAAATCGACATCATTAAAAGCAACAGCGAGAGACTCGGCATTAAGTCCACCCACTTCATCGTATATTGATTTCTTTACTGCTAGGGCTGCTGCCGTTACAGCCGAGTAATTTCGAATTATTTTACTCCTACCAAACTCCCCGCCATCTTCTCTTTTAGAATGAGGATGTGCATATCCAGCCACACCTCCCATCCCGATGATTATTCCGTCGTGTTGGACGCGGTCATCTGGATAATAAAGCCTGCAGCCTACAGCGCCTACATCCGGGCGACATGCATGGGAGACCAACTCCGTTATCCATCCTGCATCAATAACTTCAATATCATTATTCAATAAAATAAGGATTTCACCACTCGCTTCGGATGCTGCAAAATTGTTTATTGCTGCGAAATTGAATTCACCTGGAAACTTAAGAACACGAACATTTTCGTTCTTTTCTATCATTTTGAAATATGCGAAAGTTTTGGCGTCGGTACTATTATTATCGACAATAAGGACTTCAAAATTTTCGTAATTAGTCTTCTCAAAAAGACCGTTCAAACAAACAGAAAGTAGATCAGTTCGATCTTTTGTTGGAATAATAACGCTTACCCTAGGAGCCGGTGTTGGTAAGTCATATCGTATCCGGTGATAAGCACCAAGACCCGTTTCCAATACCTCTGCCGATAAATTTCTGCGCTCTAGAGCATCTTTTAAAACCTCAATGGCCTTTTGATGCGCATAGTCTTTTTCCTGCGCGGCCAAGGCGGTAGATCCTTCTATAGCCCGCCAATGATATAAAACATGGGGAATATGTTCTATTTTTTTTGTCCGCTCACTTGCCCGGAGGATTAAATCGTAATCCTGCGCTCCATCTGTTCCCTCTCTTAAACCATTCAACTTATCTACAAGCGCCTTCCTGTAGACTGAGAGGTGGCAAGTGTAATTTTGAGAAAGGAGAAGATCCGGGCTCCAGCCGGGTTTAAAGAACGGGTCACTTCTATTACCCTGCTCATCAATTTTATCCTCGTCGCTATAAAGGATATCTAGCTCTTTGTCGTGGTTCAATTGGCTAACTACTGCTGCAAGCGCATGAGGATGTAATTTATCATCATGATCAAGAAAAGTTACAAACTCACCCTCTGCGATGTTCAAAGCTGAATTAGATGCTGCTGAAATATGACCATTAACGGACCGATAGTTTACTGAGACTTTTTGGGATTTCTCCAAGCCAACCAGATAAT
>CACITD010000041.1 GCA_902589475.1 uncultured Alphaproteobacteria bacterium
TCGCTTCTAGCCGTAGTAACAGGGCCGCTCAATTTGGATACAATACGGCTAAATTTTCCACCCTTGGCTAAACTAGGGAGCGCAATAATTGCGTGTCCACCATCACTTCTGTGTGCAGCCCTTACTAAATCTGGTTGTCCTCCAATAGCACTAACTGGTATCCCATTTAATTCCTCAGCACCCACCTGTCCCGTGAGATCAACTTCTAATGCAGAATTTATGCTCACGAAATTTTTTAGAAGATGCAAATCTCCAGAATGAGTATGCCAAGAGGGCCGCAATTTTAATTCTTTGTTGTTATCGGCGAATTCATAAAGTTTTGTTTTACCGAGTAATATTGCCGTCGTAGAAACACCTCTATCAAAGGGTTTAGTTATATTCGTTACAACGCCCGACTTCATAAGATCTACAAGGAAATCGCTGGCCATTCCGCTATGAAAACCAAGATTCCGGCGATCAATTA
Source organism: uncultured Alphaproteobacteria bacterium (assembly GCA_902589475.1). Taxonomy (GTDB): domain Bacteria; phylum Pseudomonadota; class Alphaproteobacteria; order Thalassobaculales; family Thalassobaculaceae. The sequence goes on from CACITD010000041.1 coordinate 464, forward strand.
TGCTTAAAGCTATTGCGTCCGGTATCGACCCCATACCGATTTGTAATATCGCCTCATCGTTTATGTATTTTGATACATTATCGGCAATTTTTTTATCTATGCTAGTAACTTTACTGGGCAAGGCTTGCAGCACTGGACGTGACGTCTCAATTAACACGTCAAATCTCTCTAATTCGGGGTAACCCTCTGAATACACCCAAGGCACTTGATCATTAATCTCACCTATTACAATACGTGCCTTATCAATGGCCGCTCTAATGTAATCATTTATTACACCGAAGCTATGTTTTCCATTTGGCCCCCGAGGGGATAATAGAACTAACGCTACATCACATTTCAGTGTCCCCTCGATTATATATTGGCTTATCAAGCCAAAATGAATGGGTGAAATATTCAGTACTCCCGCATCAGAAAGCTTCTTCGAATTTCCCATTGGACCAAAACTATTAAATGTAAAGAAATCAGCATGTTCTGCATCAAAGGTGTCAGATAAGGTTAGCCCTAGGAAGACCTCGGTGGGACCTATCGCTTTTCTCTGTTCTACAAGTTTTTCAGTGAGTGTTGTCGGCTCTCCAGTAGCCTGGCCACAAAATATACAATCACCGGCTTTAATAAAGTCGGTTAAATCTAAGTTCTGGGGATTGATATATTTCAATAGGTTTTCAAAACGAATTAAGTTGTAAGAATTATTTTACCAGCATAAGACCGCGACAATAAAGCATCCATAGCCTCGGCAGCCTCTGATAATGGAAATGTCTTTCCTATATGAGGCTTAACGCGCCCTTGTCGAAAAAGATCGGCCGCCTCTTGAACAAAACTTGCCCCATACGATGGGTCTCTCTCAGTTTGCGCCCCATACACCACCCCAACAACAGATATATTTTTTACTAAAATCAAATTTGCTGGTACTTTTTGTATTCGACCAGCCGCGAAGCCGATAATTAACATTCTCGCTTCCCAATTAACAGCCCTAATCGCTTGGTCGAAGGCATCACCACCTACTGCATCATAAACAACATCCGCACCACGATTATCTGTTAACTCTTTGACACGGTCACGAATATTTTCAGTTTTATAATCAATTGCAAAATCAGCGCCGTGATCGATCGCAACTTTACACTTTTCACTACCCCCTGCAGCTGCAATAACGCTGGCTCCCATCGTTTTACCTAATTCAACCGCTGTTAAACCAACTCCACCAGCTGCTCCGAGAACTAACAAAGTTTCTCCAGCCTGCAAATTCCCTCTATGCTTCAAGGCGAAATTAGAAGTTCCATAAACCGTGGGAAAGCCAGCAGCAATTACATCGTCCATTTCATCCGGGACCGGTACTAACCACTCACTATCTACTAAAACTTCCTCGGCAAATGCCCCTCCTCCTCTCATAAATGCCATCACGCGCTGTCCGACATTCAGCGGCCTATTTACACCTTGACCGATTTCTAAGATCTCACCAGCAACCTCCATGCCCGGTATGAATGGTGGTTCTAGTTTGGATTGATATTTTCCCGCTATTTGAAGCGTATCCGCAAAATTTAACCCCGCGGCTTTTACTTTTATCAGTACATCATTTGGTCCTGGACGTGGCGAAACTGTATCCACATAAGCTAGATTTTCTGTTCCACCTAACTTATTACAAAAAATTGCTTTCATTTATCGCCACCGTCTCTTTTCTTATAATGCTTTTTGGATAAAAATACTTAGATAATCGTTTAATTTATCGTAAGAGTCCATTTAGGCACTCTCTAAACCACTTGTGTCTTAAAATTTTCTCCAATTAGGAAAATATCATTATGAAAGTTTCGCTGCATCGCCATAATTCACATATAGCAATCATAACAATAGATAATACTACAAAAATGAACGCGCTGACCAGACAGATGATGCAAGAACTTGGAAAGCTCTGGGATGAATTAGAGGAAGACGATACGAGATGCATTATAATAACCGGGGCCGGAGAGAGAGCTTTCTGTGTAGGTGCTGATATATCAGGTGATCTGTCTGCCACTGAAGATAAAACCATCGCAATTAATCATTCCCTCCTTAAAACAGACACTTACTCCAAACCTATAATTTCTGCAATCAATGGAGACTGTGTTGGAGGTGGAGTAGAATTGATACTTTCTACAGACATTCGGTGCGCAGCCAAAACAGCTCGCTTTGGGCTGCCTGAAGTAAAATGGTCAATTTACCCCTTTGGAGGAGCAACTACAAAACTTATAGATCAAATCGGCCACGTGCATGCAATGGATTTACTTTTAACTGGTCGATTAATTTCAGCAGAAGACGCTCAAAAACTTAACCTAATCAATATAGCATTAGAGAATGACGACGTTATGAATTGGGCATTGGAGAAAGCTGAAATAATAGCAGCCAATAGTCCATCGGCAATCCAAGCTGTGAAAACACAGGTGACCACATCAATTAGTGAGCGTGTCAAAGCTCAAGAACAATTGGAGCAACTTCTTGGCGATCACGTGCGTTCACAGCCGGATTTCATCGAGGGGACAAAAGCATTTATTGAGAAAAGAAAACCAGTTTATTAAGCCTTAAAAATGACTACAAATATTCCAAAAAGCAGAACATTAGGGGACCTACTAGACGAGCTTTCAAAAAGTTATCGCGATAACGAGGCAGTAATATGGAAAGATTCCCGACTTACATATTCACAGCTCAAAGAAGAGGTCGATATTTTTGCAAGATCACTATTAAGTCTCGGAATTAAAAGGGGTGAGAACGTTGCCTTAATAGCTTCTAATAGACCTGAATGGTTGATAGCAATGTTTGCTATTGCAAAAATAGGCGCAACCACCGTTGCGATAAGTACTTTTTCTACCCAGCGAGAGTTACATTGGACTTTAAAACACAGTCGATCATCTTGTGTAATTTCGATTTCTTCCCTAAAAAATCACAACTTCATTGAAAACCTTCAAGAACTTTGCCCGGAATATAAAGAATCAAAAGTCGGAAAACTAAGGAGCAAAGCTCTTCCAAGACTTAAAAATATTATAGCCATCGAAGAAAAGAGCATAGGCGCGATTATAAATTGGCACGATTTACGAAAAATGGCTCAGATGACGAAGCCCGAGAATCTGCAAAACGCGCAAGACAAAGTAAAAAGTGGAGACACCTGTTTCATTCTCTACACATCAGGGTCGACAGCGGAGCCTAAAGGCGTGATCCTTGCGCACGGAAACGTTATCACAAATGGCTATCATATAGGAGAGCGCCAAGCCTTGTCAGATAGAGACCGCTTGTGGTTTGCCGTGCCATTATTTTGGTCATTTGGTTCTGCCAACGCCTTACCCGCAGTCATGACGCATGGGGGATGCTTGGTTTTGCAAGAAACCTTCGAACCGAATGAAGCTCTAGAAATAATGGCAGCAGAAAGGTGTACTGTTTTCTATGGAATGATCAATATAGCCCGCGCACTTTTGGAAGCTCCTAGTTATTCATTAGACAAAGTAAAATATATGAGGACTGGACTAACAATAGGACTTCCCGAGGATATAGAATTCATAATTAAAACGTTGGATGCAAAAGAGATTTGTAATGTATACGGTTCTACCGAGACTTACGGGAATGCAGCCGTGTGTCATACAACCGATCCTCTTGAAGTAAGATTAAATAGCCAAGGCCTTCCGTTACCCGGCATGAAAATCCGTGCTGTTGATATTGAAACTAGGACTCCCCTTAAGAAGGGTGTAGTTGGAGAGCTCACGGTGGCCGGTTGTGTAACCCCAGGCTATTTTGGAAATCTAAAACAAACGCAGTCGTCATTTGACAAAGAAGGTTATTTCTTGACTGGAGATCTAGGTTTTGTTGGGGAAGATGGACGAATCTATTACAGAGGTCGTCTAAAGGAGATGATAAAAACAGGAGGCATTAACGTAGCTCCTCTTGAAATAGAGAATATATTGATGCGTTATCCTAAAACAAAACAGGCATTTGTATTTGGAATCCCAGATGCAGTTAAAGACGAGAAAATTATCGCAGTTTTAGAGATAAAAGATAACTTCGAGTTGGATGCAAACGCGTTAAAACAATACTGCAGAAGGGAGCTGGCATCGTATAAAGTCCCAGAACAATTTATCCTACGAACAAACGGACAACTCCCAAGAACATCAACTGGAAAGATAAATAAACCGGAACTAAAGAGCCAAATAATTGAGGAAATGAAAAGCCATTCTAGCAACGGCTAACATATTTGTATAAAAACTATTTGAATGATCATGTTGATGCGTCATCAAAGGACGCATAATTTAATTTATATAATCTGGCATACAATCCCTCATTTTTTTGCAACTCCTCGTGCGTTCCTTCTTCTAATATCTCCCCTTTGTTCAAGACTATTATCCTATCGCATCCACGGATTGTAGCCAATCGATGAGCTATAACTAACCCTGTTCGACCTTCGAGCAATACGGCCAACGCCCTTTGAATTTTTAATTCTGTGTAACTATCAATGCTTGCCGTAGCTTCGTCTAATATTAATATTTTTGCATCAGTAACTATCGCACGCGCAAAGCTGATAAGTTGACGCTGACCAAGTGATAAATTAGCCCCTCTTTGTTCTAAAATTGTATCATAACCATTGGGCAATGCTTCTATGAAATCATGCGCACCGACGGCCTTAGACGCTGATACAACGGCATTTAAATCGCTATTCGCTTTTTTATACCGGATGTTTTCCAAAATTGTACCCGTAAAAAGAAATGGTTCTTGTAGTACCATGGCAACATGATCACCCAACGACTGCTGAGTGATGTCGCGAACATCATAGCCGCCTAGTGATACACTTCCCTCCCAAACATCATAGAAACGATTAATCAATGCAGTGATGCTGGTTTTTCCAGAACCCGTAGGTCCAACTAACGCTACAGTCTCTCCCGAATTAATTCTAAAATTCAGCTTCTTCAAAATAGGAAGCTCTGGCTCATATCCAAACGTCACATTGGAGAATTCAACCGTACCATCACACTTTTCCATCTTGATTGCGTCTCTCTTGTCAGCGACATCAATTGGTACATCTAGGACTTCTAAAATACGTTGCCCTGAAACCATTGCTCGCTGCATAAAGCTGTACTGAAGGGTTAAGGACCTAATTGGATCAAAAAATCTTTGAACGTAAAAAATAAAAGCAACCATAACGCCTAAATCCAAATTAGACCTCAAAACTTGCTGCCCACCGACAACAATAATAATTGCCATTGCTGTGCCGGTAAGTGTGTCGACTATAGGTACATTTACTTGAGCGAACTTTGCTGCCCTGAGGTGCGCCAGGAGATTTTGTTTTGCTCTCTTGTTATACAATTCTGAGTTAACATCCTCGCGCACCATACCCTGGACCGTCTTAACACCATGAATAGCTTCGGCTAGCGCGCCATTAGCAAGAGAATTTGCCTCGCGCGCCTTTATAAAAGCGGCCCGCGCTTTGGGGAGCCATATAAATCGAACTATAAATAGGAGAGGAACAATAGATAACGTCAAAAGCGCTAACTCTACATTGAGTACAAAAAGTGCTGTGACTATACCAAAAAGCAAAACCAAATCACCTATGGCAAATACCGAAGTTTCTAAGAATTCTTGAAGAGCATTCACATCTCCTTGGAGACGGGACATTAATCGACCAACTTCGGTCCGGTCCATGAAAGATAGCGACACTTTTTGCAAGTGTCCAAACATGTCGCGTCGCAATTTGACCAGTACACCCTCTGCTATCTTACCTACAGTACTCTCCTGATAATAATTTGATGCGTAGTTTACCAATGCAAGCATGCAAAAAATCATTGCACAAATTTCCAAAACCCCTTCATTAAGTTTGCCCTTAACTAAGGCATTATCGATTGCGTAAAGAATAACTAAAGGAAATGCTATCTGTGTTGACGTGAATATCAGAACAGAAAGTATTGCTGTTAGAAGCATTGTCGTGTGAGGCTTACAATAAGAGAGAAATCTCCGGATAACCCGGCCATCAAAAGCACGACCAAACATTTCCTCATCTTGGCTAACCTGAGAACCTACAACTGCTTTTAGTGGACTGCTTTTTTTTATAACTCCATTCAATAATCAGCCCTCCCCTTTTTCAAAGGAACACCATTCGAGCCGGAACGAGTTTGAAGTTGGTACAATTCAAAGTATTTACCCTTTAAAGAAATAAGTTGTTCATGAGAACCCCTCTCTATAATTTCCCCCTTATCAACAAATAAAATTTCTTTTGCGTGCATCAACGAAGTTAACCTATGCGAAATTATAATCGTGCCTCTAGTATGGCTACTTTCATCCAGGTTTTTCCTAATGAGGCGTTCGGTTACAGCATCAATTGAAGCGGTAGAATCGTCAAAGATGATTATCGCTGGTTCGGTAACTAGTCCCCGTGCAATCGAGAGCCTTTGGCGCTGCCCCCCTGATAACGATACGCCTCGCTCACCTACAAGTGTCTTGTATTTCAGTGGAAGTTGGTCGACATGTTCATGAAATTGCGCAGCCTGATTTGCGCTTAGAATTTCATCATCATCAACCCAAGGGTTTCCGTATGCTGTATTATTTTCGATTGAAGCCGTAAATAAAAAAGAGTCTTGCTGAATCACGCATACAAAACGCCGCAATGACTCTATTGAGATTTCTCGAATATCCTGGTCATTTATGTAAATTGTTCCGCTATCTACATCATAAAAACGTGGTGCGAGCTGCGCTACGGTTGATTTTCCTGAACCGGGAGGGCCTACAATCCCGAGCGTTTCTCCAGCACCGACTGAAAAATTAATATTTCTTAGTACCTCAACTTTTCTGTTATCTTTGGTAAAACTGAAACTTACGTTTTCAAATTTTAGAGTTCCTTCTCCGATAGTAAGCTCTGAAGCATTTGGCGTATCATAAACATTGGGCACTCTGTCAATAATTTCAAATAACCTAGAACCGCAAGTGGAAGCTCTAGCAAAAGAGTTTACAAGCATTCCTATTTGCCGCACTGGCATCTGTAGAATTGTCATAAAGGCTAAAAATTCCGCTAATTTCCCCACGCTAATTTCGTCATTAATGACTTTTTGACCCCCAATCCAGAGAACAAATCCCATTGCCAGAAAAAATGAGAAACTCATTACTGTTGTACTTCCAACTCTTACTTTTACCCGATTTATTGCGGTTTGAAGAATATTCGCTGATGCAATATCGAATTTTTTAAGTTCATATTTCTCAGCAGTAAATGCGCGGACCACCCGAATTCCGTTAAGGTTTTCTTCCATCAATCGTGTAATGACACCCAATCGGTCTTGCATTAATAACCAAAGCCACCGCAATCTTAATCTCGCTACGGAAGACTTCCACGCTACAAAAGGTACAAACGATAACGCTAAAAAAGTAAGCAAAATATCATTGGTAATCATCAAGGCTGTTGCACCTCCAACCAGTACAATCAACATAGCTAAACGAACAACGCCTGTGCTGATAAACATACGGACACCTTCTAAGTCCAACATCCCTCTTGTAATCAAATCACCTGTGTGGACCTTATCGTGAAAATCAAAAGATAATTTTTGTATTTTATCATAGAACGCAACACGCAATTCATAACCAATACAATGCCCGATAGCCTCGCCATGATAGTTTTGGAGCATCGTTAGTAATCCTCTAGCAACACTCAGAGTGACAATCATAAAAGCCGCGAAAAATAGCGCTTCCTCAGCATTGGTGGTTGCAGAATTATTTAGTGCTAAGAGACCTTGCGCGTTATCTACAGCATCACCCACGTATCGCGGGATGAATAATTGGAAAATGGATGCGCCAGCAGTAGCCAATATCGCTATCACCATTCTATACCGATGGGCAAATCCCATCTTTATTATTCTTAAAAGGAGTTTCAGCTCTAGCTTGTTCCCTCTAGAGAACTGATCAGCACGAGATGACCTACTCAACCCGTCATGTTCATCAGGGATGCTATTGTGTGTGTCTACCTTTGTCACATTACTTCCTGCTAAGCATTTTAAAAAGCTTAAAAACGCCTATTCTTTTGAAACTCACGGACGCTTCTTCCTTCTGCGATAACCTTATCAAGATTATAGCAAAGCTTCTATTTAGCTGTAACTTTTAGACATGCCGTCCGCTGGGTCCGCAAATGCAGAGTAAGGAGGATATGGATATCGAAGGCCATTTTTTGATAGATGCTTCATTCCTTCTACACCTCTGACGAATTCGTCGGGCGGACAAGCCATTAAAAGCTCATCGTCGGCAACTCCGCCATAACGCCTTTCCGCGTAACAAGGCAGTGCAAGGCTTGTTTCCCTGGTAGATAAAGCACGTCCCCAACTATCGGCACAAGCACTCTCTCCAGTAAGGGTAAAGTCGTATCGCCTATAATTATGATATTGAAGCCCGTTGATAAATAGAATCATTTGGCCCGGGGAAGCATAAAAAAGACATATGTCCGGTGGGTCTAAACGTCCAGTCCTTAAAGGAGACGCAGCAAGCCCGGTATATTTACCGGCTTCGACCCTAGGCATTTGCGCTTGATGCTTTGCAGCAGCCTCCTGATTTCCGAACCAAACACCCGTCATCTTTTGTCCAGAACTTACATCCTCTGGGACGACTTCCAGGCCAATATTCGCTCCACAGCTCGAGCCCGGCCGCAAGTTATTTTGAACAATACCTAGCGTGAAGCCGGCAGTCCTAACTTGGGTGACAAGTTGGCAGGTTGTGAAAAATTTACCATCTGAGGGCGTACGCAGCCCTTTAACTGAGAGCATGTCATCAACATTTTCAAATAATTTCATGCCGAACGGAAAAGTTCGTAGTTTTATTAACTCAACTAAATCTTCGGCTGACTTCTTGATACTTTCGGCATCAACCTTTACTTCGTTCGACATATGAATTCTCCCCTAAACTAAATCATGAAGCTTGTCGCTCATCCTCTAAAATCATATCTGATGCTTTTTCTGCAATCATTATTGTTGGTGCATTTGTATTTCCTGTTGTGACTGTAGGCATAATCGACGCATCTACCACTCGTAACCCCTTTATTCCATGCACTCGCAATCTAGGATCAACGACTGCCATTGCATCATCACCCATTCGACAAGTGCTAACAGGATGATAAATAATACTTCCATTTTCCCTTGCAAAACTCTCAAGCTCTTCAGAAGTTTGAATTTGAATACCTGGAGCCGTTTCTTTGCTGCTATAGCGCTGAAGTGCTGGTTGTGAGAAAATTTCCCGAGTCTGGTGAATACCCGCGAGTAATACCCGTACGTCATCAGGGTCTGATAAATAATTGGGCCGTATTTCTGGCCGAACAAATGGATCAGAAGATACTGCCATAATTGTTCCTCTGCTCGCTGGTCTAACAGGGCAAACTGCCACTGTCATGCCATCTTCTTGCTCAAGCTTACCCAGAGTGCGCTCTGAATAACTTGCGGGCGTAAACAACAACTGAAGGTCAGGACTTGATAGTCCTTCTCTACTTCTAGAAAATACCATCGCACTGGTCACGCCAAATGTCAGTGCACCTTTTCCAGAAAATGCCCATGTAGCTATTTCCTTCAATAAATTAGTTCCTCTACTCAAACTATTGATTGATTTAGCATGACGGACTCGGTGACTTACTCTAGCCACGTAGTGATCTTGAAGGTTTGCACCTACACCAGGTAAGTGATGAACAACATTAATACCAATATTCATTAAGTGGTCAGACGGCCCTATACCAGATACTTGCAATATATGAGGAGAGTTTACGGCTCCTCCAGATAGAATTACTTCTTTCGCAGCTTTAATAAACTTTTCTTTTCCATGCTTAAAAAATTTAACACCGACGCATTTTTTATCCTCAAAAATTAACTTTGAAACCGTTGCGTTAGTTTCCACACGAAGATTTAGTCTTTTTCTTGCTTGTTTGAGGAATGTTTGAGCAGTTGAACCGCGAAACCGCCCTTTTCTGGTCATTTGGGAGTAGCCAACACCCTCTGCTTGTGCTCCGTTAAGATCTTTACTTTTTGTATGCCCCGCCTGAGAGGCCGCCTCAACAAAAGCGTGCGTTAAATCTAAAATTGTTTTGTAATCTTCAACTTCTAAAGGCCCACCCCGCGATCGGAACTCTTCATCGCCGCCATTTTTATAATTTTCAGATTTCTTAAAATAAGGTAAAACTTCATCGAACGACCATCCTCTACATCCCATCTGCGCCCATCCATCATAATCCGCAGGATTACCACGAACATATAACATACCATTTATCGAACTAGACCCACCAAGCACACGCCCGCGCGGCCAATGAATGCGCCTGTTACCGCTGCTTTCCTCTGGCTCAGAAGAATAATTCCAATTGACTTTTGGGTTTGAGATGAGATGAAGAATTCCAGCAGGAATATGGATCATGGGATGAAGATCACTTGGTCCTGCCTCAAGCAGCACAACATCCGCGCCAGACGCGCTTAAGCGATCTGCCAAGACGCAGCCAGCTGAACCAGCACCAACAATGATATATTCTGAAGTATCTTCCACCGAATCAGCCTAGAAACTTCGTTGAAATATCTTGAGCAAATCGCTCTATCGACTCAAGGGTTTCAGCTACACTATTTGGTTTTGCTAGCTGAAACATAAATATTTCAACACCAGCCTCACTCAATTCACCAATATCATCTGTGATGGCTTGAGTGCCTCCGGTCATTATATGCCTTTTACCATCCTGAAGTGTTCTTCGGTCCTTAACCTCATGGTCCCAATTACTCCAGAAACCCAAGTCGAGTTCTTCTGGGTTTCTATTATATTCAGCAGATAATTGCTTCAAACTTGAGAGTCCATCTAAGTACTTCGCAGCTGTATTTAGGGGAAAGTTTGGATTAGCTCCGATTGGAAACCATCCATCCCCTAGTCGTACTGCGCGACGCTTAGCCGCGGGGCTTTCACCACCTATCCATAAAGGTGGATGGGGTTTTTGTACTGGCTTAGGCTCAAACTTGACGTCGCTGAAGCTATTATATTTCCCTTCAAAAGTTGGATTCTCTGCTGTCCAAAGTTCTTTGAAAATAGAAATGTACTCGTCCGTTACCTTACCTCTTTCCCTAAAAGGCTCAGTTCCAATTGCAAGAAATTCTTCTTCCATCCAACCAGCCCCGCAACCAATTGTGACCCTTCCATTCGAAAGCACATCAATTGTAGCGATAGTTTTAGCGGCATGGATTGGGTTCCTATGAGGAACCACCATTACTGATGATAATATTCTCATATTTTTTGTTATCGCTGCCATGTAAGACATCAAAGTTAATTGTTCCAGACATTCGCCGTCCTCTGGAAACGGGGGTTCTCCAGTATCAGAATATGGATATACTGGATCAATCTCAGTTGGTATCACAATGTGATCTGCAACAGAGACGTATCCGAGTCCTAATTCTTCAGCTAATGATAAAACCTGTTTTATAGCCTCGGGTTGAGCGACCGGGCCACGCGTTGGCATTCCAAATCCAAAAATCATTTACTCTCCCCTATCATTAAAGACTTATAACTCACGCACCAGAGGTATAATCTCTCTCCCAAACCACTCCATTTGCTCTAAAGTTTCGCTTAATCCAGGTCGTTGAAAAATACAAATGAGCGTATCTAATCCGATATCATTAAATTCGCTGATATCTGCAGCAATATCCGACGGCTGCCCTGTGAGGAGCTGTCTATCTCCGTGCTTATTTCGTCTTTCTTTAGAGCTGACAGCTTCTGTGTAGAAAAACCCTATATCAAGATCAGCAAAATTTCTATTTTCCTCATCACATACTATTTTCAAAAGCTCTAAGCGCTGGCGTAAATCCTTCGGGTTGCTGATGGTAAATTTTGGATTGTTAGCTGCCGGGAACCAACCATCACCTAACCTTGCAACGCGGCGTAACGCAGCCTTGCTTTCCCCCCCTATCCATATTGGAGGGTGAGGTTTTTGAACAGGTTGCGGTTTGAAAAGGACATCGGCGAATTTTACATAGTCACCGTTGTAACTTGGGTTGTCAGAAGTCCACAATTCTTTGAAAACCCTAATATACTCATCTGTTACTTTTCCTCTTTCTTGAAAAGGTTCCGTTCCAATTGCTTCCATTTCCTCGGACATCCAACCTACGCCGCAGCCTAGTATCACTCTTCCTTGAGACAAAACGTCGGCAGTTGCTATTGTTTTTGCGGTCAGAACTGGTTGACGATAGGGAACTACCATGACAGACGTAAGGAGGCGTATAGTATCCGTATGCCCTGCAATGAATGCCATAGCAGTTAATTGATCGTGACACTCGACAACAGAGGCACCAGGCCAAATTCCATCGTCTGTGTATGGGTAGGTGCTTTCTATACCTCCCGGAACGATTAAGTGATCATTTGGTGCTATTATATCAAAGCCAAAATCTTCTCCAGATTTTGCAATAGAGGATAGACCGTCCCCACTTGAGGCGGCACCTCTAAGCATTACCTGAAATCCAAATTTCATTTTACTTCCCTAGCTTAGAATTCATTAAGCTTCTAAAAGTTGGTCACTCTTGTTTAAAACATCTTCAATTATTTGCTCGGTTTGTTCGAACATTTCTTCATCGCCAATCCCAATTGGCCTGAGAATGAATTTCGATACACCGTTATCAACATACGATTGTATTCGTTCGAGGATTTGATCGCCATTGCCGACCACAATTCCCCTTGAAGCCTCTTTTCCTGTCCGTTTTTCAAAATCCTCTGCCATCTTTTTAACCGGCTCGTCCTCCCAGCAACCAAACCTAACGCCGAAGCCAGCGCTGAAATGGTCCTTATCCATAGGTCGGCTATTACGCTCAGCTGCATGCAATATTTTCTCCACGACCACCCCAGCCTCTTCGGGTGTGTCAAATGCTGCTTGCCACCCCGTTCCATACTTTCCCGATCTCTCTATGGCCGCTTCCGAACTTCCACCAATCCATAATGGTAGTGGTTGTTGAACGGGCCCCGGAGAAATGTGCGCATTATCGTACTGGAAGTGTTTTCCAGAAAATGTAACTTCTTCCCCTGCCCAAAGACGCGTCATGATTTCCAAAGCCTCATTCATCCTTTGCCCCCGAGCCTTGGTCGCGGTTCCAGTTGCTACCCAGTCGCGAGACCGATTACTACCTAAACCAAACGCAGGCAATAAACGTCCGTCCGATAAATAATCTATAGTCGCGCACTGTTTTGCTGTCATTAGCGGGTCTCTAAGGCCGAGGGAAGCGACGTTCATCCCAAATTTTATTTTCGTCGTGGCACCAGCCAGACCGGCCATTACTGTCAAGCATTCTAAAAAAGGTTCTTTTGAGACTAGACGATCTGTTTGCCACAGAGAGTCGACCCCTGCCTCGTCGCAACGTTTAACCCAGCGCCAATATCCTTTGGCTGTAGAGAACGTGTAGGTCGCCATACCTAAACCAAGACCAATCGCCATTTTAACCCCCCCGCGTCTTTTGAATATCCTTGCGAACTGAACTCAATACATCAAAACATTTGACTGATCTATTCATGGTCTAATTCGCCGCTCCTTGAAAGCTCATCTTATCTTGCTGCGTCTTCGCTTTCACTTTCCTCTTAGCACTTTTTCTAACAGGATTATTGACGACGTCCTTGAGCGGAGCAGCCTCGTATGATTTTCGCCGCTGAGGCTCAGAAACATCACCATACAAAGTTGTTCTTTGTTTTGACTTCCTACCTGCAGAGTTTATCAAATCATCCATTTGTTTAGGGTTAAATTCTTGACCATGGCTAGCACCGGCTGAACGAGTAATTGTCTCATTCATGAGAGTACCACCCAGATCGTTAGCACCGGCATTAAGGCAGGCGGTCGCACCAAGAGGCCCAAGTTTCACCCAGGATGTCTGTATGTTATTGATGCATGGATAGAGCACTAAACGAGCTACCGAATGCATCAAAACTGTTTCTCTCCATGTTGGTCCCGGACGAGCCAATCCTCGCAAATATATTGGCGCCTCCATATGCACAAACGGCAGTGGCACAAATTCAGTTATTCCTTGTGTTTTTTTCTGCAAATCACGCAGTTGCATTAAATGTTTAGCCCAATTAGTAGGTGTATCTATATGTCCAAACATAATCGTCGATGTAGTTTTCAATCCAACATTATGGGCAGTCGCTACGATATCTAACCATTGCTTGGTATTGAGCTTATCTGGGCACAAAATTTTTCTAACATCATCATCTAAAACTTCCGCCGCAGTACCAGGCAGACTACCTAGTCCAGCATCGCGCAGCATACCTAAAAAACTGTCCAGAGATACGCCTAACGTTGTTGCTCCTTGATAAACTTCAAGGGGAGAGAAAGCATGAATATGCATATCAGG
>CACITD010000042.1 GCA_902589475.1 uncultured Alphaproteobacteria bacterium
GTAATCGCCCTTCACGAAGGTGTTATTCCAAATACACAGACCGGTCGCTTATTAAATATCGAACACAAATGGGACAATTCTCAAAACGCCTTTCGCCCAGTTCTTGATGGCTACGGGGAAACGTCTGTAGCTGGCGTATTTGCTGCAGGTGATAACGCAGGAATTTTAGGAGCAAAATCGGCCGTATTAAGTGGAGAAATAACGGGATGTGCAATTGTTGAAAAGCTTGGGTTAATAAAGGAATCTGCTCGAGATTTAATCATTGAAGAGGCTAAATTACGGCGTTTCATGGAAAATGGTGTTCGGCCGATGCTTGAGGCACTCTACCCAGCTCCTGACTGGATTTCGTCTACAGAAAATGAAACGATAATCTGTCGCTGTGAGGAAGTACTAGCAGGTGACCTTAGAAAAATCGTTGCAGACGGCTGCACCGGCCCAAATCAAGCAAAGGCGTTTTTGAGATGTGGTATGGGTACCTGTCAAGGGCGCATGTGCGCATCTACCGTGACAGAGATAATCGCAAAAGAGTTAAAAAGGCCGCCTAATATGGTGGGCTCCTATAACATTCGGCCTCCTATTAAACCAATTTCGCTCGGTGAACTTGCATCTCTCAACGAAGGGTAGTGCCCAAAATATTTAGTTATTGCTAACTTAGTTAATGCGTATCCAGTTGTGTTTAAGAAATATTCACGCAGAGAAGTTTTGACGAGGGGATGATGAACCGAATTAAAGAATTTTCCTATAGAAGCATAGAAGTGAACGGGGGAGGTGTGTCTTTTATTGACGTTGGTTCTGGGCCCACTTTATTTTTGATGCATGGTATCGGCGGTAATTCTCGATCGTGGCAAGAGCAATTTAAGGGACTAACCTCTGAATATAGAATAATTGCATGGGATGCGCCCGGGTATGGTAACAGTGCATTACGAAACGGCACTCTTGCCGACTATGTAGCAACGGCAACAGGGTTGCTTGCTGCTCTCAATGTTGAACACGTTAATATACTTGGACACTCCATGGGAGGGGTTATTGCACAAGGAATGGCAGGATCGGAGCGTGTTAAGGTTGATAAATTGATTTTATCAAGTACTTTTATGGGGCACGGAGAGCCTCTGACAGAACCTTTACAAACTGGTTATATTTCGCGTTTGGATGATATTACGTCCATGTCGCCTGAGGAATTCGGAAGGGCTAGAGCAAAATCCATGTTGGCCAGTCCGCCGTCGGAAGAAATTTTTCAAGAGGTTGCAAAGATAGCATCAGAAGTGAGAAAGTCGGGGCTTCTTTCAGCTTGTGAAGTATTGAACTACTCAGATACTAGTCGGTTTTTAAAAGGCTTTACTCAACCGGTTTTAATTATCACTGGTCGCCACGATAAGATAGTTTTACCAACACGGTCCTCTAAGATGGCCACTTTCATCGCTGATGTGCAACATATTGAATTCGAAAATAGTGGGCACGCTGCATACTTGGAAGAGCCATTGGCTTACAACGCAGCTATTAAAAAATTTTTATCCAATGGATGAGATACTCACCGCTCTTTTGCTAAAATAGTTATAAAAAACTGAGTTAGAAATTTTTCAGTAACCAGAGCATTGTAGCTACTAATTCGATATTCCCGCGCGTTTTAATTGTGATTGGAACCTTGCGATTACATTGTCTTTCTCAGCCTCATCGACTTGTGCAACTAGTTCAGTATTGAAATCGGGTTTTTTCAAATGCTTGGTTATTACGTCACGTGCAATATTTGATGCCTTTCCTCTTGGCAGCATCTCAGACTGGCACATGCCAACGAGCATCATAGCCCTCAAGTGCATTGGCCGGCTGGGGTTGTCTATTTTCTCTATGATTTTTGATTCTTCCAAATAGGAGGCTAAAATATCGTCAAGTCTCGCTGTTATTTTATCCTTCAACGCCTGCTCTAACTGCGACTTTTCTATCTGGTAAAAACTAGAAGTAATTTGTTCCATTTTTCTGTTCGGTGGTAAGTCGGGACTAACGATACCACTAATAGATGATGGTTTGATTAAAAGTGTTTCTATGTGTTCTTGAATAAATTGCTCTAACTTATCCTCAGCCATTTTGCTGGACGCTAATGAAAGAAGAAGCGCTATTTTGCGGGCCGGGGACCTCAACGATGGAATAAGAGTGTTTATTGCCTCTTTTAGACCTGTTAATCCGCCCTTATTGATGAGCCGGGTTTGACGTTCGGTCAGTGCTTCCGCCATTTGGGCACCACCTAAGACTTCGTCCTTGGTTATCACTCTATCTAAAATGGCGTTGAAACGCTCTTGTTCTCCGGTCTCGCCCTCTTTCGACAACTTGCCAGATCCTGCAATTTGCTGCTCGGCTCGTTCAAGGAGTATTAGTTGACTGATCTTAAAGCTTGGTCGTGCCATAATCTGGTTCAGTTTTGCCTTGGTCCACTCCATACCATCCTCTTGGAGTTCATCTAACTCACCGGTTTCTAACGACCCAGACCCTAGATCAAGCATTTCTATTACGGCGCTCCCTAAATCTAACTGGTCGCCCAGTAAATCTTGGATCACGGAATTGTTTGCTAAAACATCAGCAATAAATCGATCAAGAGCCACCTCAACTCCCGAATCATCTAAATCCGATGCCCAACGAATAGTTTGAAGTAATTTCCCCCAATAACTCCGTGTATCTATCAGTTCTTTTGCTATGATAACATTTAGTAAATATTGTAGCTCTCCTTCTGAGGCCGTCTTCTTCAACTCTGATATAGCTTCGGTAAAGCTGGTTTTTTTGATTGCAGGTAAGCCTCTTTCCTCAGCTTGATTTGCCTTGTTGGTTATTTCTTGCATGAATTCAAATAAAATATCCCGTCTTTCATTCGAACTTGCATCGCTATTTTCTGATTGGATTTTAGCCACCTTGCCCACCGCTGAGGGCACCAAAGTATCGGCGTCGTTCAAGCGCTTTATTTCCTTGCCGTTATGAATAACCTCCATGGCAGTGATATTATTTTTATCTAAATATTTTCGAAAGAGACGGTTGAGTGTTGTGAGGGCATCGGGTTTCAAAAGATCGTCTGCCACTTCGCATTTGGGAGCAGTATCGATTTCTCCAACGAATATTTTTTCTTGTACCGCGTCCTTTATTTTTTCAAATACGAAATCTTCCTCTTCTAGGTCGTTGATAGATTTTTCAATTAAAATACTATCGTGGACGACCCGCACGCCGCTTACCCCAGACTCACCGAGTATTTGGGATGCAACTTCTTCGATTTCAGACTTTTTATTTACGGTAGCATCGATTTGCCAAGTATCGCCGTGAAGAGCAAGAATTTCAAAGGGCATAAGAAATTTCCTAATACTTCCAGATATTTTACAACTTTTTAGTCTAAAACCATTTTTTCAATAATTAAAGCCTATGTTGACCAATTTCGTTAAATAAGAATTTTTAATAATGCAGTTTTTAAGGCTTGATAAAGCGTTATGTGGGTATATTTCAGTTAATTCATTTTTTTGCAAATTTCTGTTCTGCAAAAATATTGATCAGGTTACCAGAAAATATAATTATTCCACCCAAAAAAATCATCATATCCCAAGACTCGTTGTAGATAGCCCATCCAATTAGCGCTATCAAAGGTAATCTCATAAAATCAAGAGGGGATACCACTGCTGCATCGGCATGTCGAAATGCATGCGCAAAGCAGAAATGTGAACCAAGACCAGTTAAGCCAATTAGTAAAATCCATGGCCAGGATTCTAAGGTAGGATAATTCCAACTTGGTAAAGAAGCGAGGAGGCCTATCGGGAGTTGAACAACGTTCATATAAAAAATGATGGTAAGGGGTGACTCTGTTGCGGCCATATGACGCGTGAAGACATATGTCGAGGCAAAACAGAAAGTTGCAAAAAGCACAACCAATGCCGCTGGCTGTATTATCTGTATCCCTGGCCGTAGAATAATCATAATACCCGCGAAACCAAGCAAAATACCCAATGTTCTATATCTTGTTAAAGGTTCTTTTAAAAATATTACTGCTAAAATAGCCGTCCAAATTGGAGCTGTAAATTCTATAGCAAAAACTTCAGCAAGCGGCAGGAAGGCAACACCGTATAGCCACCCAGTTTGCCCACCAAAATGAATTGTATTTCTCAAGAGATGCAATTTCGGCTTTGCTGTTTTCACCTTATTAAATCCAATAAAGGACAAGATTATTATTAATGCAATTAGACAGAAAAGGCTCCGAGTGAAAGATATTTGAAAGGCATTTAGTTCAGAAGAAAGTTCACGGCCGGCTATTGCCATCCCGGAAATAGATACGAGTGCCCCAATCATCCATAAACTAGCTAGAAGCGGGCGCTGTTTTCGTAGGCTCATAATACAATCGCTTTGCCAACGTTTTAAAAAGAATGATGTAAACTATCCAAGTTTACATATGCGGGAAAGCAACAAACTTTGGAATAGATAATTTTTAAATCAAAACAGAAAATTATGCCAAAAATCGGATAAAATGTGCGTAACCTTAGCGACATTTTTTTCATTTTTATAAAAAAAACTTGAAATAGTACTAATTAAGTACAATTAACATTGTTTTTCTTTCAAAACAGCTTATGTTCAGGCTGGGAAAACGAGATTAGCTGATGCTTAAATTAAATAGACTTACAGACTATGCAGTTGTCGTCTTAGGGCAACTCGCTAGGAATAATGGCAAGGTAGAGACGGCGACAGAGATTGCGATGTCGACAGGTATCCCTTTGCCTACGGCATCAAAAATCTTAAAAATTCTGAGCAGCGCTTTTATTGTTATCTCCCATCGGGGTGCCGGCGGGGGGTACTTGCTTGAGCGTCGTGCTGATGATATTCGAGTGGCCGAAATTATAGAAGCCTTTGAAGGGCCAATTGCGCTAACAGCTTGCGTGGATAGCGCTGTGGACAATTGTAGTATCGAAGCACTCTGCCCTATGAAAGGGAACTGGAATACAGTTAATGAGGCGATCAGGACTACACTTTTTAGTTTAACTTTGGCAGATATGATAACCGTTACTCCTCTTGAAAAAAGTGAAAAACGCCTAACTCACAATAAGGCCCAACAGAACCGAAACTAAAAACCATATTTTACGAAATGAGTGTAAAGAATAGCCATGTCCATTGATGCAAATACCGCCGAACAGGTAAAAGAACTAGAAGTTGACAAGTACAAATATGGCTTTGTCACCGACATAGAGATGGAAACGGCTCCAAAGGGGCTGAACGAAGATATCATTCGTTTCATCTCCGCTAAAAAAGAAGAACCGTATTGGTTGCTTGAATGGCGCCTAAAGGCTTATCGACACTGGTTAACTATGGAAGAGCCTGATTGGGCAAAGGTTGGTTACGATAAAATAGATTATCAGGACCTGCATTATTATGCTGCGCCAAAGAATATCGATCGACCGAAGAGTTTGGATGAGGTGGATCCAGAATTACTAAAGACGTATGAAAAACTTGGTATACCGTTAAAAGAACAGGAGCTCTTGTCGGGGGTTGTGGCTGTTGATGCTGTTTTTGATTCGGTTTCGGTAGCTACGACATACAAGGCGAAACTGACTGAAATGGGTGTAATTTTTTGTTCGATATCAGAAGCAGTTCGTGAATACCCGGAGATTGTTGAGAAGTATATCGGATCGGTTGTGCCTTATTCTGACAATTACTTTGCAACGTTGAATAGCGCTGTTTTTACAGATGGATCTTTTGTTTATATCCCCAAGGGACTCAGATGCCCAATGGAGCTCTCCACTTATTTTCGCATAAACGCTGAAAATACCGGTCAGTTCGAGAGAACACTTATCATTGCTGATGAAGGCGCTTACGTCAGCTATTTAGAAGGGTGCACTGCGCCACAGCGGGATGAAAACCAATTGCACGCAGCAGTTGTTGAACTTGTCGCATTGGACAATGCAGAAATAAAATACTCAACCGTTCAAAATTGGTACCCGGGGGATGAAAACGGCAAAGGTGGAATTTATAATTTTGTAACCAAACGAGGCGCCTGCAGGGGAGAGAACTCGAAGATTTCCTGGACACAGGTAGAAACAGGTTCAGCTGTGACATGGAAGTACCCTAGTTGCATCCTGCAAGGTGATAACTCGATCGGTGAATTCTATTCGGTGGCAATTACGAATAACGCCCAACAAGCGGATACGGGCACGAAAATGATCCATCTTGGAAAAAATACCCGATCAACAGTAATTTCAAAAGGTATAAGCGCAGGTCGAGCAGATAATACCTACAGAGGATTAGTTAAAATCATGCCGAAGGCCGAGGGTGCTAGGAATTTCACCCAGTGCGATAGTCTGTTAATAGGCAACAAATGCGGCGCACACACTGTTCCCTATATAGAATCGCGTAATCCGTCAGCTAGAGTTGAGCATGAGGCAACTACATCTAAAATTAGTGAAGACCAGATGTTTTATTGTATGCAACGAGGCCTATCTTCTGAGGCAGCAGTATCTTTAATTGTAAATGGGTTTTGCAAAGAAGTCATGAAAGAGCTTCCTATGGAGTTCGCAGTTGAGGCGCAAAAATTGATCGGTATAAGCCTTGAGGGAAGCGTCGGCTGAGTAAAAATAAAAAATTGAAATAAATTCTGGGGAAAAATGAGATGTCTATCTTGTCGATAGAGAACTTGCACGCAAATGTGGGTGAAACTGAAATTTTGCGTGGCATTAATTTGAAAATTGAACCTGGGGAGGTGCACGCTGTCATGGGGCCAAACGGTTCTGGCAAAAGCACGCTTTCTTATGTTTTAGCGGGTCGAGATGGATACTCCGTGACTGGTGGTTCAGTTGAATTTAAGGATAAAGACCTATTGGAACTTGAAGCGGATGAAAGAGCTAATGAAGGCGTATTTCTCGCCTTTCAATATCCAGTAGAGGTACCCGGTGTCACCGGTATGACATTCTTACGCGAGGCATATAATTCGCGGTTGCGATATGAGGGGAGAGACGAAGCAGATGCTATGGAATTTCTTAAGTTGGTCAGGTCAAAGGCAAAAGACCTGAACATGAGCGACGATATGCTCAAACGACCGGTGAACGTAGGTTTTTCGGGTGGTGAAAAAAAGCGAAATGAGATACTCCAAATGGCAGTCTTAGAGCCGAAACTAGCAATATTAGATGAAACTGATTCAGGTTTGGATATCGACGCCCTTAAGCTTGTCGCAGATGGTGTTAATGCGTTGCGAACTAGCGAGCGGAGTATGCTCATTATAACCCATTATCAAAGGCTGCTGGATTACATTGAACCAGACCACGTTCATGTTTTGGCGCACGGTCAGATCCAAAGGTCGGGCGGTAAAGAACTTGCGCTGGAACTAGAAGCAAACGGTTATGCGGAATTTTTTGATGGTAAGGTCTGATTATGAACTCAAGTGTTGAATCAATTGTACCGTTTAATCAATTCATAGACTCCGCACAAGGCGATCATCCGCACGGAAACAGTGGCGACTGGCTTTCTGAAATAAAAGAAAAGGGTAGGATCGAGTTTTACAAGTTAGGTTGGCCGTCTCCTAAATTCGAAAGTTGGCGATACACCAATCTAAATAAATTAGCAAAAACTCAATTCTTTCTCCCTCAAGATATGGAGTTAGCTAAACTACCTTATCAAGATATTCTGCCTGTTGATGCTCCTAAAATAGCTCTGGTAAATGGAAAATTTAACCGGGAACTTTCAGACCTCTCTACGATTAGCGAAGGCATTTTAGTAAATAACTTCCAGGGCATGAGCGATGAGCAGAGAGCTCTATTTAGTCTTGAAAATCCTACTACGCTTCCAAAAGAGGGCTTGCCTGTTAAAGCCTTGAATGATGCGCTTTTGTCGGATGTCTTGTTTATCGAGATAAGGCCTGGCTGGCAATCCGACGTACCACTTCATATCGTTTCAATTGGATGTGGTGATCACGTCGGTTTCTCCTCAAAAATATTTGTGTCTGCTGGTGAAAATAGCCACCTTGATATCGTAGAAAGTCATGCAGGTGAATATGAAAGTACATATTTCTCAAGTTGTGTAAGCAACATCGATATAAAAGCCGGAGCTAGGCTCGGGCACTACAAATTGCAAAACGATACAAATACGTCCACCCACCTAGCCTTGACCCAAACGAGTATTGAAGCTGATGCAGCCTATGACAACTTCGTAATGAGTGTTGGTGGAATACTTTCAAGAAGTGAAGTTCGTAGTTTTATAGCTGCTTCAGGGGTTGAATGCTGTGTTAATGGTGCTTACTTGGGAACTTTAAATCAGCACATGGACAACACAACGTTCATTGAACATGCGGCTGAAGGTAGCAAGAGCAGAGAAGTTTTTAAGGGCGTATTGGCAGATCATGCTAAGGGAGTTTTTCAAGGGAAAATATTCGTTCATCCTGAAGCACAAAAAACAGATGGCTATCAGATGAATAGAGCCCTGCTACTATCTGATAAAGCGGAAATAGATAGCAAACCTGAACTGGAAATATACGCCGACGATGTAAGGTGTAGTCACGGAGCAACGGTTGGTGAATTGGAGGAGGAGCACCTTTTTTATCTGAAAGCTCGTGGGATAAATGCAGAGTCCGCCAGGCGTTTGTTAGTCGAGGCGTATATAGGGGAGGTAATAGATGAAATTCAATCACAAAGCATTAAAGAAGCGCTTAGTAGAGTTGCGAGTGATTTATTGAAAAAGAAATTATTCGAGAGATGCAATGAAAGATAGCAAGAAAACGTTTGATCCAAATCAAGTACAGGAAGACTTTCCAATACTGAACCAATCTGTTCGTGGTAAGCGATTGGTATACTTAGACTCAGCAGGTTCCGCCCAAAAGCCCGCACAAGTAATTAACGCTGTTAGCGAAGTCTACGAGCAGGAATACGCTAATGTTCATAGAGGTTTGCATTACTTATCGGAACAAGCTTCAAGTAGATATGAAAATGCTCGATCCAAAGTTGCATCATTTATAAATGCAGAAAAGGATCACGAAGTCATTTTCACCAAGGGCACAACCGAGGCAATTAACCTGGTGGCAAATAGCTATGGGCGGGATAATGTTAAGCCTGGTGATGAAATAGTGATCACTCATGCCGAGCATCATTCTAACATCATTCCATGGCAACTTCTCAGAGATCAAGTTGGGTGTGAACTTAAAGTCGTGCCAGTAGATGACGACGGCGGGATAACGATTGAAGATTTTAAACGAGTTGTTACGGACAGAACAAAAATCGTAGCTTTCTGCCACGTTTCTAACGTGCTAGGAACCGTGCTCCCGGTCAAAGAAATCAACAGTTTGGCGCATGCGCACGGAGCAATAACCGTCATCGATGGGGCTCAGGGCATCGTTCATATGCCCATTGATGTTCAGGACCTAGATGTTGATTTTTACGCCTTTGGTGGACACAAACTATACGGACCATCGGGAATTGGGGTTCTTTATGGAAAAGAAAAAATTCTAGAGTTGATGTCCCCCTATCAGGGAGGTGGAGGGATGATAAATACGGTCTCTTTTGAAAAAACAACTTGGGCAGACCTCCCAGATAAGTTTGAGGCCGGGACCCCGCCAATCGCACAAGCCATCGGATTGGGTGAGGCGATAGATTATATCAACAGCTACGGTATAAAAGTTATTGGCGATCACGAGTTGGACGTACTTAATTACGCTATGCAGAAGTTAGCATCTATTGAAGGCTTAAAATTGATAGGGACAGCTCCCGGAAAAGTCAGTGTCATATCATTTACGATGGATTGCGCTCACCCCCACGATATTGCTACTATTATCGATCAGAATGGGGTAGCGGTTAGAGCAGGGCATCATTGTGCACAACCGCTTATGGAGAGGTTTGATCTTCCGTCTACCGCACGAGCTAGCCTTGGTCTATATAATACTCGTGAGGATATTGACCTTCTGGCTGAGAGTTTAGAAAAGGTGCAGGAGATTTTCAAATGAGCGAGTTTGGAACAGAAACCAATCCATACGGATCATTTATGACGGAACCCGCAGTACCTGAAGGGACATCAGCAAGAGCTGGGGCGAAATTAATGGAAGGTCAACAAAAAGCTCCTGATGAAGCAATAGTTGAGGCACTCCGAACCGTTCATGATCCAGAAATACCGGTTAACATTTATGATCTGGGCTTGATATATGATACGGAGCGTCTCGAAGATGGAGATGTTCGTATTTTGATGACTTTAACGGCTCCAGCGTGCCCGGTTGCAGGTGAAATGCCCTATGACGTTGCAGCTGCCGTTTCCGGGGTAGATGGTGTGGGGGAAGTCGAAGTGGTCTTAACATGGGAACCCCCTTGGACACAGGATAGAATGACGGAGGACGCGAAATTAATCCTAAATATTTATTGATTAATTTTTGTTCTAATATTTAGAAATTTTGTATATTATTGAATACGGTATTATGAGGTATACAAATGTTACAGTTTGAACCAGGAAAAGCACCTATAACCCTTACAGCAGCAGCTGTAGAGAGAGCAAAATATCTCATTGAAAAAAGTGAAGATAAAAAAATACTCGGCCTTCGGGTCGGTGTAAAATCTACTGGCTGTTCAGGACTAAGTTACTTTGTCGAGTATGCGACGGAGCAGAAGAAATTTGAAGATAAAGTGGAGGAAAGTGGAGTTACACTTTTTATAGATCCAACAGCTGTCATGTTTATCTTGGGATCTGAAATGGACTATCAAGAAAGCAAAATGTCTTCTGGATTTATCTTTAATAATCCCAACGAAGTGAGCCGTTGCGGATGCGGGGAAAGCTTTTCAGTTAAGTGACAGCCCCCAACTTGGTGACGTTACGTCTCCGTTAAACCTTTTTTAGGACCCTTACAACTGCTTAACAGCCATGAAAAAGTAATAGAAGATGTCTTATTCTTCCAAAAAACAGCATCCTCTTAAGGGTGTGCTATTTTTTATGGTAGCAATTTGTCTTATTTCCGTTGTCGACACCGTTTGTAAAATTTTCACCAGGGACCTTCATTCGATCCAACTTGTATGGGGTTACTTTGTTGGAATAAATCTAACATTATGGGTCTACTTTGTTTTCAAGGGCGAAAAATTCTCTAATCTCCGAACAACTGAGAAGCCGTTGTTGCAAATTCTGCGTCCTGCTTTCCTAGTTTGTTCGATATCAAGTCTCTTTATCGGGCTCACCTATTTGCCAATAGCTGAAGCCACAGCAATTGGTTTTGTAGCGCCATTGTTCATAACAGCCCTTTCTGTTCCTATTCTAAAAGAGCAAGTAGATCTGCACAGGTGGGCCGCGGTTGTTGTTGGCTTAGTGGGCGTTGTTGTAATCATTCGTCCAGGCGGCGATCTCTGGCAATTGGCTTCAGCTATGCCATTATTGGGAGCCCTATTTTTCGCGCTTTTTCAAATTATGACGAGGTTATTGGCTGCAACTGAAAGGACACATACAACTCTATTTTATACCGGTCTTGGGGGTTTAGCTTGGTCCAGCCTAATTGTGCCTTTCGTCTGGACCACACCATCTGTCACGCATATCTTTGTGTTCTTAGCAACTGGAACTATGGGAGCTATGGCTCATCTATGTATGATTACCGCTTTCGATAACGCTGAGGCCTCATTCTTGGCACCTTATAATTACACCAAGCTGATATGGGTGGCGGCTCTGGGGTATTTAGTTTTTAGCGACATACCAAGCCTGGATATGTGGCTCGGAGCAATCATCATAGTTTCAGCAGGTTTTTATGTTCTCTACCGAGAAAAAAATGTAAATGTAAAAACGTAGACTTTTTGAAGAGGATAGTAATTGTGGCTGAGGTAATTAATGGGGGGTGTCATTGTGGGAACATTACTTTGTGCTTCAACATTTCTAGCTCTTTTGACGAATTACCCATAAGGGCATGCCAATGCAGCTTTTGTAGGAAACATAACGTTAGAGCAACTGCCGATCCAAATGGCGAGCTTGAAGTTTATATCAAAGATAAAAGTAAACTATCTAAGTATCGTTTTGGTTTGGGAATAACGGACTTTTTGGTTTGCAAGGAATGTGGAATATACGTTGCGGCCGTTATGGAAGATCCTGAAAATGGAAAACTGCTCGCCACGTGTGTAGTCAATGCATTGGATGTTTCTGATGAAAACGTTAAGGCTCCGGCTGCTGCCCACTATGAAGAGGAAACATCAACTGATCGTCTGCAAAGAAGGAGAAAGCGGTGGATGAGAGCAAACCTCATCGGCTAAATTCATGCCTTCTTAATGCCACTAATTCGTTTCAGTACACCAGGTATAAATTCTTTTTCTTGAATATTGATAAACCCAGCATTGCTGAAATATTTCATGCAATCATCGACAGAATGCGCTAAGCCCGTTGAATTATTAAGGGTTTGTGCAAGCCCCCACATCGCAGGGTCAGCTGGTCCATCTCGGCTGCCGGTTAGCGCTTCACCTATTAAATGCATTTCTCCTCCTTCCACAAGAGCGTCGTACGATTTGGATATAACATGGCCGATTGCCTCTCGCCCATACATTGGCAAATTACTTGCCATAATGGCGACATCGATATCCGATGGGAAAGGGTCAAAATTGAAGTCTGCTGCCAATGTTGATATGCGATCTGAAAGGCTGAATGATTCGATGAATTCGGCAGCTACTTGCACTACTTCGGGAAGGTCTAAAACGGTAGCTGTCAGTTTTGGATATTTTTTGCAGGCTTCTATGCAATAAGCCCCCGAACCACCGCCAATATCGAGAAGTTTTGTCCTGCCAGTGAGGTCCACCTGTCGGAGGAACTGTCGACCAGCCCCTCGTCCGATACTGAAAGTAGCCCCGTGATACCGGCGCGCCTCAGAGAGTGAAATATTTTTTACTGTTTTATTATCTAGTTCAGGGGGAGATTTTTCTCTGAGGAATTCCACTAATTGTCCCCATTTATCCCAATCTGGGTGCGTGAAAAACATCCACTCTCCTGCATAGGTAGATTTTGTTCTAACTAAAAATCTTTCTACGTCTGGAGCGTTCTCAATAAATTGTTGTTTTCGGATAATTAATCCTAAGCCGAGGCAAGCAATGATGATTCGTTCGGCGTTTAGTTTGCTTATACCTAAAGCATCTATGAGTAAGTGCTCTGTGTTTGCGCCTTCGCTAATCTTAGAGAATAGATCGAGCTCGACGGCTGCCAATAGAGCACCAGTCTCTCGGTAAGCTCGTGCAAGTCTTTGAAGCCGAACGGTGTTCGGCCGACTTGGATCCAAATTAACGACCCTTCCAGTTTGGTTTTCTTTTTTCGGAAAAAGCTAACGGACCTTCAATCATATCCTCACTGGCGTATAGTGTTTTGACGCTATCATATTCTTTAAGCATTGCCTCTTTAACATCACTATGTTCTAAGCCACGCCTTATTACATCCAGGCTTGTCCGAATTGAAACAGGGGAACATTCTAAGATTCGTTTTGCGAAATCCTTGGCGGCTGTAACCGCTTGTCCCTCAGGCACTAATTCTGTGACGAAGCCGAGTTGATAACCCTCTGCTGCCGGAACGTGTCTTCCTGTTAATATCATTCCCATTGCACGTTTTAAGGGTATCATTCTGGGGAGCCGATGAAGACCTCCTGCCAAGGCAGCTAATCCAACCTTAGGCTCCGGCAAGGCAAATAGTGCATTTTCAGCGGCAATAATCACATCGCATGCGAGAGCAAGTTCAAAACCTCCACCCATAGCTACGCCGTTTACAGCTGCTATAAGGGGCTTAGTTCTCTCAAAACGCTCGGTTATTCCACCAAATCCACTTTTGGGCTTTTCTCGAGAACCTCCTTCTGCTTGCCAACGTAGGTCGTTTCCCGCACTGAAGGCACGATCACCTTCGCCTGTTAATATGCCAACCCAAATTTCTGGATCGTTTTCAAATTCGTCAAAAATTTCGTGTAA
>CACITD010000043.1 GCA_902589475.1 uncultured Alphaproteobacteria bacterium
GCTAAAGATCCGTATTAATAAATTAGATTAAATTTATATAGAGCAGCGCCTATCGAAGAGGCATAGGTAAGTGGACGATGTTAAAAATTATTCAGATTGATTTTAGTCTGTCGAAGCACTAAGGAACTCCCAGCCTCCAGAACACCCCAGTTAAGTTTTTTCACCAGACCTCAACCGTTGAAGAAAAATCGGTAAACTCTTCAATGGTTCAGTTAACGCACGCTTCTTTATATCCCTCATCAGGTACTCATTCAAATACTTACACCGCTGACATCTTTCTGTCTCCGGCAAAACTCTAAAAATCTCTCTTAACTTGTATTTTTCTGCAAATAAGATAGCGGCTTTCTCTTCAAACACCACCAAGATTTCCTCATACCAACGCTTACGAACCTCCGGCTGAACTTTTGGATTAATTTCATTCATTAAGTTCCATACCTTGCGCGCATAAATAGCATCCGCAAAGTAATACTCACCTCTATCTATTTTATACTTCAATCTTCTTTCAGTAATATCTGGCGATTCATCCCTAATTGGCTCATTTTTAATAGGCATAATTGGGAGCGACGTATCAACCACCTCAGGATCTTTTACAAAATAAGCCCTGGATTTTGTATCCCACGAGAGGCGTCTCTTCATATTTGTTCAACTCCTAAATTCTCATCGTTCAAGTTAAAATAATCTTTATACTGTGGCTTTGACGTTCTGGAATTTCATTAAAAAATTATATTAAAGCTACCTGTTTTAGATTTTGAGGTGGTTTTTCTGGAACGGAACTTAAGTTCAAAATATTTGCTCCTCAAGTATATAAACCGCAGAATTAATATTACTCCAATCAAAATTTCAACTTTTTAACATTACGCAACATATGATTAAGATATATTTTCCGACTTACTTAATTTATTGTTATTCATATGCAGTTATCGGTAAATAGTGCTCTTCAGCAGGCTATAACAGCCCATAGACAAGGTAATTTTCAAGAGGCTGAACGTTACTATAAATTAGTGATTCATGCTCAGCCTTTTCATCCTGACGCTAATCATAATTTAGGGGTATTAGCGGTTAGTTTAAACAGAACAGAAGCAGCAATTCCTTTTTTCAAAACTGCACTCAACAGCGACCCTAAAATTGAACAGTTTTGGGTAAGTTATATTAATGCTCTAATTAAGCTAAATAGAATAAATGAGGCTGAAACGCTTTTAACCAAGGCAAAGTTAAATAAAATAGAAAGCGAAAAGCTTAAACTGTCTAAGTTAAAGTTAACCGAATTAACTAATCATCTTGATCATCTTGAGACGGCTCTATCAAAATTCCAGGATCTACATAAAAGAGAACGGTTTAACGAAGCTTTTGTTTTTTCCCTCCAGCTAGAAAAAAGGTTTCCTTTCGATTTTAATATTTTAAGCACTTTGGGTGAAAACTTTGTTCTAAGTCACAATTATATCATCGCTATCAAGAAATTTAAAAAAGCGATCTTAGTAGCTCCGGATCAGTATAGAGGTTATTTCTCACTTGGCACCGCGCTCTATTCAAACCGCGACTATAAAGACGCAACTATGAGTTTTAATAGGGTCATTATTCTTAAACGATTAATCGTCCATGCTCATTCAAACCTATCAAGTTCTTTGATAGAACTAGAACATTATGAGAGCGCAACCAAACATTCAAAGAAAGCCTTGGTATTAGAACCTAGCTTTGCAGCGGCATATAATAACTTTGGCGTATCGAAACATCGAGAGGGAGAGCGTATAGAAGCTACACAAATTATAAAGAGAGCGACATTAATAAATGTAGAATACTGTGAGGCCTACGTAAATTTAGCAAACTCACTATTCAAAATTGGGAAACAAAAAGCGGCAATCGCAAATTATCGGAAAGCGCTATTGCTGAAACCGAATGAGCCATCAACCATAAATAATCATGGAAACAGTCTGAAGACTATTGGAAAATCTGAGGATGCTGAGGCTTCCTATAAAAGGGCCTTATCGATAAACCCAGATGTGACTGAATTTCAGAATAATTTAGCTGAGTTATATAAGACGATAGGGGATCATGATAAAGCCCTCTCTATTTGTAACTCATTTGAAACATTGGCTCAGTCAGCTCTTGCGCTAGAATGCCTTTATGCTCTTGGACGTCATGATGACTTTAGACATGCTACCAAAATAGCCGGTTCGAAAAACAAAAAAGATTTAAGGATTGCGGCTATAAGTGCGTTCGCTTCTAATCAAACAAATTCAAACGATCTTTATCCCTTTTGTCCAGATCCACTGGGATATATCTCTATTAGTTCGGTAGCAGCATACGAAGGAGTTACAGCTGAGTTCTTTGAAAGGGTGATTCAGGAATCGGAGGAGAGAAACCTTATTTGGCAACCAAGAACGACAAAATTTGGTTACCAAACTAGTGGCAATATTTTTGCAGATTGTAATAAAGAACTTACTAAACTATCACAAATCATATCTACCGAGATAGAGCAGTACCATCTCAAATTTAAAGACGCCTCATGCGTCTTCATCAAAAACTGGCCATCAAAAATAAAACTTTTTGGTTGGTATAATCGATTAGAAAAAAACGGATACCAAGCTGCCCATATTCACCCCTACGGCTGGCTCAGTGGTGTAATTTATCTAAAAACTGTAGATTTCACGAATGAATATGAAGGCGCTATCGAGTTTTCTCTGCAAGGTTTAGACTATAAAAGAATCGCACCCTCCAATCCGAAGGTGATGCATCAACCAAAACAAGGTGATTTGGTTTTATTTCCATCTTCAGTGTTTCACAAAACCCTACCTTTTAAAAGTGAAACCACACGATGTGTAATAGCATTTGAC
This sequence comes from uncultured Alphaproteobacteria bacterium, assembly GCA_902589475.1. Lineage (GTDB taxonomy): Bacteria > Pseudomonadota > Alphaproteobacteria > Thalassobaculales > Thalassobaculaceae. The sequence continues at coordinate 2,832 of CACITD010000043.1, forward strand.
ATTATTCCTTAGCACGTTAACAGAAGACAATGCGAGATTTAGGCAGTTCTGAGGTTGCCTTAAACGGCTATATACTAATTCTCTCGTATTGCTGACCGAATTAAAACTCATTAAACGGTATTCATTGGAGTTAATCCTTATAATCATCGTGTAGCGAATTCCCAGAAGAATTTACTTATCCGTCAAATTTAATGTTGGGTTTGAATTTGATCAGAGAATTTTTGGGGACCACTGAGAGCAAATCCTTTAGTTAGATTTAGCTAACTTTGTATTTATTTTTTGATATAAACCAAATAAGAGGCGCTACGAGATGAGAACTTGAGTCCTAGTTGCCTTAGAAGTTCAAATAAAATCCGCTGCAGCTAACGCAGCATCCTGAAACACACCTATTAACTCTAACTCTGAAGACAAGACTGTATCCACGGTAGTAGTATCGCTATTTTGGAAACTATATACTGCCGTCCCCCCATTATTAGCGAGGGTTGCATCCTCGTTTGTTTCTGAGTCTATCGCAAGCAACACAATATCAGAGAGACCAAACGCTGAGTCTAATCCTGTATAAGAGAGAAGCCCAGTATTCACAGCTTCAGTATTTAGCGTTTCTGCTCTACTATCGGTAACGCCATCAGCAAAGAAGTTAAGTGCTGTCTCAAAATCAGCATCGCCATCGGGATCACTGATCAAATACACTGTCGCATCATTATCAGCTGCCACTGCTGCCTGCAAGCTGGCTCCAGATGATATTACTATCGAGCTTACACCTGCGTGCCCAAGCGTGCCATTGTAGTCAAAGGTGTCACTTCCCGAGACAAAGCTGGCCGTATCTGCTGATGTAGCATCATCGCGGACGGCGAACGCATTACTACTGTCAGTAGCGGCCGTTCGAACGACATTAGCAACAGCATCACTATTCATCGTTAGCGTATCTAAGTCATTCCCAAGTTCGTAGATAGTTCCCGCAATCAAAGTTGCTCCATCTAGATTGAGCGTGTCGTTTCTATTACCGCCCGTAAATGTGAAAGCTTGAGCAAACACATCAGCTCCGGTCGTTACATTAACCGTTCTATTGGAGGATGAAAAATCCAGAGTATCTATATTAAGAGCTGTGAGATCTGTTATTGTGAGGTTCGCCCTAGATGCTGCTATAGCAATATTGGTCGCATCAGCAAACGTCCCAGCACTTAAAGTTTTATTCCCGTTTTGATTCGTTTGTATCGTAACGGTTTCAATGTTAGGAGCAATAACTGCGCCTCCCGTTGTATAACTTCCTCCTCTCAAATCAATCGTTAATGTGTCTGATCCGCCGGCCGAATTAATCTGGTTAATTGTGAGGTTATTTCCTATCGCTGCACTAATATCCACTTCTGCAGCTTCCGCCAAATCGGTAATCACAATATCCCCAGTAAGCGCCCCACTTGCCTTTAGACTTGTTAGCCCCGTAAGACCAGTTATGTCATGAGTGATACCGCCGCCACCCTTTATTTCTAATATTTCAAAATTTGACAACCGTGCTGTTAACGCATCGGTTAAGGCGGAGGTAATTTCAATAGTATCGCCAGTGCCATCACCCCCATTCACTGTGTCGGAAGTAGATAGGTTGGCACCAGCTTCGACAGTGTCGTTGCCGGAACCCATATCAACAGTCTCGGTTCCGCTTGACAATGTTACAGTATCATCATTTGAGCCTGTATTTACGTCATTAGTACCACCAGTTAAAACGACCTGATCAGTCCCTGCATCTGTATCTATGTCATTATTGCCGCCAGAGACATTGATTGTGTCGTTATTATTACCGGTAACGAGAGTATTTGTACCGCCAGTCAGCGTGATCTGGTCGTTGCCAGACCCTGTGTTAATGTTATTTACACCATTTGAAGCACTTATGGTGTCATTGTTATTTCCAGTTGTAAGTGTGTTGTTCCCGCCACTAATTGTGATCTGATCGTTTCCGGACTCTGTATCTATGTTATTTGTACCGCCGCTTATAGTAAGTTGGTCGTTACTGGCACCTGAATTAACAGTGTTTGTTCCGCCAGATAAGGTAATTTGATCACCACTTGCCCCGGTGGTAATATTGTTAGTACCTGAGGACGCTGTAACGGTATCACTTCCCGAGCCTGTATTTACAGTATCATTACCTGTAGATAAGGTAATTGCATCATTTCCATTTCCACTATCGACATTATTAGTGCCACCACCAAGCACTATGACATCATTGGCAGAGCTTCCCGTGATTGTGGCACCAGCTGTACCCGTCGAAACCGTAAAGCTAGTAGAGGAAGTTCCCGCATTTATAGTTGTTATGGAATTCGGTAGAGCACCTATTAAAGATAGTGTACCCGAACCTGCTATATTAATTGTTGAGATTGAAGCACCTGAATTTTCTAAAACCACAAAGCTGTCATTAGCGCTTGTGATATTTAAATCGCTAACATTAGCCCCTGCAACATCTATGACCACGTTTTCATTTGTAGAAGCAGCGGGGGGACCAATATCGTCTAATGTTAGATCCAATGAAGTGGTGGAATTCGGCTGCGAGATCTTTATGCCGCCATCTGATAATGATGCGGCGGCAGTATCTCCATCCGTAATACTATCCAACGTTAATGATTGGCCTGAACCTAGCACGGTATTGATTGTCGCATTATCAACAGTCGTACCAGAGTCTAATTCAATTCCAGTTATACTGGTCAATGCTGAGAAATCTAAACTTTGGTGGACCGTGTCTTGTATTGCAAAGCGCTCAATGCTAACCAAGTTTGCTGTAGTAGGGATAGTCGCAAGACCGGTGTGGATAACCTCAAAGGTATCAGTACCATTTCCACCATCAATACGATCACCTAGAGCTAAATTTGTTGTTGTTGTTATTATGTCATCGCCGTCGCCAGTCTGTACATCATTTGTACCCCCTGTAAGAGTAACGGCGTCATCACCAATACCTCCTCTAAAGGTATTGACACCCGTACTTCCAATGGTCAGCGTTAGATTGGCCGTAGCCGCAGCTCCATTGATGTTGGTAATGCTAGTTGGGAGCGTTCCCAGCGCTATCGTACCAGTGCCAAGCAGCTCTATACCCGTCAATCCCCCGCCGGTGTTCGAAATAACTACAAAACTATCATTCCCCGAAGTCACCTTGGCTGTTGTAACACCTGTCCCAGCGATATCGATGAATACATTTTCATTAGTTATTGATGTGGACGGTCCGACATCATCTAAAGTCAAATCTAAGGATGTTAAAGATGCGGCTTGAGCAATGATTATACCTCCATCGCCAAGCGCTGCTGCCGCGGTATCACCATCAGTTATGCTATCCAATGTCAGAGCTTGTCCTGCTCCAAGTGTTAGTGTAATCGTCGAGTTATCAATTGTAGTGCCCGAATCTAATTCAATACCATTAAGTGACGTGGAAAAACTAAAGTCTAGGGACTGATGAACCGTGTCAGAAATAAAGAAAGTCTCTATGTTAGTAGCCGTAGGTAACGTAACGGTTCCAGTGGAAATAATATTTAATCTGTCAGTACCAGAACCACCATCTAAACTCCGTATGTCTACGTTGCTCGCACCTCCCGACGCTGTAATTGTATCATCACCGGATCCAGTACTAATATTACTGATCCCCGCAGAAAGTGACAGGGTATCAGCTCCGTCTCCACTTGCAATAGTATTTGTTCCTCCACTAATCGTGATCTGGTCATTTCCTGTTTCCGTGCTAATGGTATTATTTCCACCCGAAACCGTAACCTGATCATTACCTGTCCCAGTATTGAGATCGTTAGTACCGCCGGTTAAATTTACCTGATCGTCGTCAGCCCCGGTATTAATAGTATTGTTACCGGCACCCGCTACAACATTATCGTCACCAGAGCCAGTGGTTACGCTATCCGATCCCGAGGATAGATTAACTGTGTCATTCCCATCTCCAGATGTAACGTTATTTGTGCCTCCTGTAAGAGTTATAATATCATTACCGGTACCTGTTACGATCGCATCGTTTCCCAAACCTGTGGTAAGAGTTAGGTTGGCTGTCGAATTTCCACCATTTATAGTGGTAACTGAATTTGCAAGCGTCCCTATAATACCCAGTGTACCGGAACCTGTTAAATTCAGTGTATTAAGTATCGCACCAGAATTTTCCAGAACAATAAAACTATCATTCGCACTTGTAATGTTAGCCGTCGTAACCGCCTCACCGGCAATATCAATAAATAAATTCGAATTTGTTATCGCTGAAGCAGGTCCAATATCATCTAAGGTCAAATTCAATGCTGTGATAGAATTCGCTTGAGATATTTTTATCCCGCCATCTGATAAGGATGCTGAGGCAGTATCTCCATCCGTAATACTGTCCAACGTTAATGATTGGCGTGAACCTAGCACGGTATCAATTGTCGCATTATCAACAGTCGTGCCAGAGTCTAATTCAATGCTATTTAGGGATGTGGAGAAGCTAAAATCTAGGGACTGGTGAACCGTGTCAGAAATAAAGAAACTCTCTACATTAGCGGCTATTGGTAATGTTACAACACCTGAAGAAATTATGTTTAGTCTGTCATTTCCAGGACCGCCATCTAACTCATTTTCACCGCCAGAGGCAGTTATAATGTCATCCCCTTCTCCCGCGTTTATGATGTTTTCACCGGAGACTAGTGAAATGGTATCATTTCCAGAACCCGAATTAACTTTATTGTCTCCTCCAGACAAGGATACCGTGTCGTCTCCTAAGCCACTGTTAAGGGTATTTATGCCTCCCGAAATATCTATAACATCGTTATCTGCACCAGTACTAAGCGACGTCGCTCCATCTGAAACACTTACTATATCCTCTCCAGTACCCGTATCTACATTTTGACTACCCCCAGAGATTGTAACGTCGTCGCCACCATTCTGGGTGTTCACCTGCGCTTGCCCGCCCAAAAGATTGAGAACATCATCGCCATCTCCCGTAATAATGTTGGCTTGCCCTCCTGCTACGCTGATTGCGTCATTGCCGATACCGGTCGTTGCATTTACATTGCTGTTTTCAATAATAAAGGATAAATGGGCTTCCAATGATACTGCATACAAATTAAATATGGACCTGGGCAAGACCCCTAAATCAGTTGTTCCGGAGCCACTCAAATTAATTCTAGCAGACTGATTTTCCGTATCTTTAATTACTAATGTGTTGTCACCAGCTACTGTCAAATTGATTTCTTCAAGTCTAGGATTGTCCAATTTCATTACTAGTTCGCGGTTTTCCGAGGGTATACTTTTTCCTACTCCCTCTATAGAAAAATTGAAACTTTTCGCACCTAATGAGTGAGATACTTTTAATCCCCCATCTTCTGAAAGATTTGTTTCGCCATCCCCATCCTGCAAGTTTAACAAGTGGAGAAACTGATCTTCTTTGAGATCCATTACTAAGCTGGCGCCATCTATTGTACTACCCCCAACCATTTTGATATTTTTAACTGAGGAGTAGCTTAAAAAGCTGATTAGTTGGTCATCGGTTGAAACCGCGGGGGCATCGTCAAATTGAAAGATAATTTCTTCTAAGTCGAAAATATTTTGTGATGGAGGAAGACTTAATTCACCTAAATTTGCGGCATTAATAGAAACCTCTAAACTATCATTTCCTCCAACACCATCTATTTTGTCTTCTACTGAGATAGTGGATAAGCTGCCAAAGAAGCTGTCATCCCCAAATGACCCACGAAAATCGTCTGAACTTGCGGTTAGCGAAAAGCTCTTTGATGTTATTCCATGTCCCAAACGGCTTTCAAAATGGCCGAAACTGATGAAGTGATCAAGCGCAGATTTAAAAACTCCGGCATTAACAGCAAAAGCAACATCTGCATTTTCGGAGAGATAGGAGCTTTGATTAAACCCATCAAAATCAGGTGATGGCGCCCTATTCTCTCGCTCCCCAAATATTTTATAATGATGAAATGAGTTGTTAAAAACGCCGTCAGCAATAGCAATCGCAACATCGGAATTTTTTTCCAAATAAAAATTTGGCAAAAATAATCCATTAGGTGCCCTTGATTCGCTCGCACCAAAGAGTTCAAAATGCTTAATCGCGCTTTCCAAACTACCGGAAGATATTGCGTCTGCGACGTCCCGATTTTCGCTTATATAAAAGTCACTATCAAATTTTGCAGCTTTTGACATTTCTCATAAACCGGGATTGTTGGCCTGTGGTTGCGCGTCCCTAACTACATAGTAAACATAAGAGCCCAACTAAAATAATGTAATAGTATCAAGCTCTCAAACGTTCATACTAAATTACATTAAAAATTTACAAGTGTATTTATTGAAAATAAAGAATTTTTTGCATATGGTTTCATATAGTCTTTGCAACTTAGAACACTGGAACTCTCCATTATGAAAATCTCTATAACTGAGGCTCTTAACAAGGGGATCAAAGCTCAGAGACTAGGTCGCTTAAGTGATGCACGCCTAATTTATTTAAAAATATTGAAAACCAACCCAGATCATCCGGACGCCCATCACAATATGGCTATTTTAGAAAAAACTGATAACCAGCTCAATGCAGCAAAGTCGCACTTTAAATTGGCTTTAAAAAGTAATCCTAACGTACGCCAATACTGGTTAAGTTATCTAGATTTTCTTATTGAGTTAGGCGACAAACAGGAAGCATCAAATCTTTACATGGAAGCTCACAAACGAGGGATCACCGAAGACCCCTTTAAAAAGATTCGCCGGCAACTTGGTTTGAGCGGAAACCTGGAAACGATTTCATCAGACTCGGAAAATCCATCCAGCAGATTACTTCGAACAAAAGAAGTGGCAAGCACCGTGGGAATACACAAAGATACGCTGCTTCGATGGTTACGTAAGGAGTTGGTAGCTGAACCTAAGAGAGATCGTAATGGTTGGCGCGTATTCACACACGAAGAAACAGAAGCAATAAGGCGTTACGCAAATGATGAGACGGTCAATTAAGCTTACTTATTTATTTTTCGAAAATAATTGATTCAATAAAAATAAAGGGAGGCGAGATTTAATTCACTAAAACCACCTTTACGCCCGAAGGGTCTTGAACAAAAATAGTCTTCATACTGACTAGCAAAACAAATCCCCGTGCACGTATTCACAAAAATTTCACATTAAAATGAAAAAAAAATGCTAAACAACTATACTCTACAAAAAACGCGACCCCTAATCATTAGAATAGACGACTTTTTACCAACTAGAGTAAATTTATGACAAATGAAAAATCGATCCCTTTAGACGAGAATGCACGCCTCAAGAATCTTCATGAATATAATATCATGGATACTTCGCCAGAAATTATTTTTGACGAGATTACTGAGTTAGCAAGTGAAATTCTTCAATGTCCAGTCTCCTTTATCCAATTTATGGATGAAGACCGGCAATGGTTTAAATCAAAGTATGGACTTCCCGAAGATCTGGTGGAAATGCCTCGAGATGCGAGCGTATGCTCAACAACAATTTGTCAAAATGATCTTCTTTTAGTTCCAGACCTTTCTGAAGATGCCAGATTCTCTGATCTAGAGATGGTCAAGTCTGCACCCAATATTCGTTTTTATGCCGGGATGCCTCTCATCACACCGGCGGGCCAAGCTATTGGCACAATTTGCACCGTCGATTTCGAGAAAAAGGAAATTACGCTAAATCAGCAAGAGGCTATGCGCCGATTATCACACCAGGTTGTTACCCAGCTTGAGCTTAGACGTACTGTAATCGAAATGGATAACGCAATTAAAAGTAGAGACCAAATGCACGAAGAACTCGCTGCTGAAAAAGCAAGAACCGAGGAAATGCTTCTCAACATCCTGCCAAAGAGAATAGCTGAAGAACTGAAGGATAACGGTGCAGTCGAGCCACGGTTTTACAATTCAGCTAGTATAATGTTCAGTGATTTTTCTGGGTTCACAAAGTTAGCCGAACAAATGCAGCCGAAAGCGCTAATAGAGTTATTGCACCAATACTTTGTAACTTTTGACAATATTATTGCCAGGCATAATGTAGAGAAATTAAAAACAATCGGCGACGCCTATATGTGTGCAGCGGGATTACCAAGCGAGTGTCGAGGGCATGCAATTGCGACTTGTTTTGCTG
>CACITD010000044.1 GCA_902589475.1 uncultured Alphaproteobacteria bacterium
AGTATTATCAATAGCCTAACTCATCTTAGAGTTTGATCAAGTGGCACGATTTGTTATGCATTCTTACATCCAGCTAAGTTCTAGGAATTAAGGATGTAAATAACTTTAACAATAGTAGTTAGTATGTTTTTCCTTAATCCGGATTTCGTTTTCCATCCGTTTCAAAAGTTAGCTGCATTGTGTGTGAAGAATGAGTTGGTCAGCTAAAATTCAGAATGTAAACAAACGGTAACTTGACTATTTTCTACTGGGGCAAGAGGGTTTTGTTGTAATTGCTTTACGACCTAAACCGTAGAAAGCCGTCGGATCTAGTATTGTATGAATATTAAGAAAAATAAAAATGGTCGCTTCTCCATGGAAAAAAATGACGTACCTGCCCTAAAATCATTCCTCAGTCATGCATATCAAAATATATTTGACGACAAGTCCGGTGCTCCAGCAGGCTATATACCGGAGCTAGCTATAGTTAACCCCGAGCAATTCGGCATCGCGATAACGACCTCCGATGGATTCACAAATGAAGTGGGCGATTCGTCAACAGAATTCACTATCCAATCAATCTCTAAGGCCTTTGTTTACAGCCTTGCTTTAGAATCATTAGGCACAGAAAAGGTACTTAAAACAATTGGCATTGAGCCTTCGGGTGAAGCATTTAATTCAATCCGTCTTAAAGATGACAATAGGCCATTCAATCCAATGGTAAATTCTGGTGCGATTGCTTGCACGGCTCTAATTTGTCAAAACAATGGTAAGGAAGCATTTGAAACAATTCTAAACATGCTAAGTGAGTTTGCAGGTCGAATATTGAACGTAGATGATAAAGTCTTTTCCTCAGAAAGTGCTACTGGCGATCGTAATCGAGCTATCGGTTGGTTATTGAGAAACAGTGATAACTTTAGTTGTGACGTCGAAGAAGTCTTAGAGGTATATTTTAGACAATGTTCGATATTGGTTACTGCCAGGGACTTGTCTATAATGGGAGCGACGTTATCAAATAATGGAACAAATCCGGTAACCAAAAAAAGAGTTGTCAGCAAAACAACAGCCGTCCAGACCATGTCCGTAATGGTAAGCTCTGGTATGTATGACTATTCTGGCGAGTGGACATACAGGGTTGGTTTACCTGCAAAGAGCGGGGTTGGGGGTGGGATAACAGCGGTACTTCCGTCTCAATTCGGCCTTGGTGTATTTTCGCCGCCCCTTGATAAATTGGGTAATAGTGTTCGGGGTATCAAAGTTTGCCAACTATTATCCGAGCACTTTCATTTACATGTTCTGGAGACGGAAGATGATGTAACTCAAAATATTCCCATTACATATGATCTGAGAGAAATTAGGTCATCGCGAACGCGATGTAGATCCGATAACGAAACTTTAGAAGATTTCGGATCACGCGTTAGTGTATTGGAATTAAGTGGTGTAATTAATTTCATAGGAAGTAATTTTATCACCCGTTCGGTTGCTGAAGAAGATAATAAAGATTTTGTTGTATTATCATTTACGCGAGTGAGTCGTCTTACTAGGGCTTCGATTGAAGTGTTTAGATTATTTTTTGAAAAGCTTCTATCTAAAAGCCAGCGAATGGTCGTTGTTGATAAAGCAGATTTAAAAGATGACTCTAAAGGACTATTTGGCGACATCACTGAATTAATCCATCAGCATTGTCCATGTTTCAAAAATCTCGATAAAGCGCTTGAATGGGTCGAAGATCAATTGATTGCTCAATACGGAACATGCTCAAATCGTCCTTCAGATTTGTTACCAATAGTGGAGCAACCGCTACTTAAAGATCTTCCAAACTCAGATTTAGAACTACTTCAACAGAATCTGGTTTCAATTGAACATGAGAGTGGCTCCAAAATCATTCAACTGCATGACAAGGCAGATGGCATCTATTTTCTCCGGGCTGGAAAAGTAAGTGTAATGTTGGGCGAAGATATTTACGTTGCTGGGCTCGATGCAGGAACATGTTTTGGAGAACTTGCATTAATCGAACCAGATGCGGCGCGAACCGCTAATATTATTGCTGAGACTAAAGTGGTTTGTTCCTTCCTCTCAATAGAGGCTTTTAATAAAATCTCTTTGATCAATCCAAAATTAAATGAACTGTTACTTCGCAACTTGGGTTTAATTCTTTTTGAACGATTAAAACAAAGTAATTCGAAAATAGTAGCTTTATCAGCAAATTAATCACTCTAAAGAATTAATTTCTAATTTACTTTCCTAAATACTTATATCCAATAAACTATAATCATGCATCGAGTCCCGTGCCTCTTGGTTCCAAAGGATATTTTTATGCGCTAAAGGCTTATATATAAAAGGCGTTTCTTCAGGGAACCTTTTGCGACGCGCATCAATAGCATACGCAATTGGAAGCGATCGTTTAGCAATGTGTGCTTCATCATAAATTGTCTTTTCACTAACTATCCCACCTCCTGATACCCCTAATACAGAACTTTTGGGTAAACACCCCATGTTTACAGTCACACGCCAATTTTCACTCGTGTTAGCAAAGGAACCATGTAGTAATTGACGATTGCTAATCACAACATCGCCAGGGTTACAAATCATTGGAACCGCATCCGGAAAATAAATTGTTCCCGCATTAGCAATCTTATTTTTAATATCTACTTTCCCTATTTTGTGAGACCCAGGAATTACCCAAACACCATTAGCGGCAGTACACCCATATACCTGCCCCATCAGATTGAAGCCATGAGAACCTTGGTGCCAGTTAGGGCTATCCCAATGAGTAATGCCATCCTGATGCCATGCAACTGATGCTCCCAAACCAGGGGCCTTTATGAATAAACCATCTGTGTAAGGGACAAAATCCTCCCCATTAACTGCAGCAGAAAGTTCGAGGAGATCAGGATGGCCATAGGCACGAAGACAAGCATCCGAGAACTGAAGTGAACCCAGTATTAAGAAGACTATTTCATCTGGAGAGCCTTCTTTTGGTTTTGGTTCTTCCATCTTAGCCTGGTGACGCCCTTGTCCAAACGAACTGCCTCCCCAGGGGTCACCAAGTGGTCTTGACCAATAAAGGTTCTTAGCTTTACAGTTTGCTGCTAAGGCTAATCGGCCTTCTTTATCGAACTTAGAATTACTATTTGTGGGCAACCGATTCAGTATGGAGTTGATATCCTGCTCAAGGTCGCTCAGTTCTTCCTCTCCAAATACGTTTTCCAAAACGTAGAACCCGTATTTCCAATAGTTCTCGAGGATAGTTGGATCAAGTAAACCATCGCGAGTGCGGCGAAAGGGACCTCTATTTTCGAGTCGTAAAGCTCGGTCTTCTCCTGCCTTCTTGTAGGCCTCAAAAGAAAATTCTTCAACATTGTTGCCAATCATTATCAGATCCTTTCTGATTTTAATCTATTATTCTTTATCTCAACAATACTGGCCGAAAGGAAGATGTAAAATTCATCTATATTTTTTTTCAATAATTTCCTCACGAACTTGCTCCCCTCTTTAGCCAGGAGAAAAGGAAGATCGCTCAATAGACCAACTGTCAGTTTCCCCTATATAATGCAGCTAACCTTTGAAACAGATGGAAAACGAAATTTGGATTAAGGGAAAAACAATCACTTACATTGTTAAGGGTATTTTCAATTCATCTACTTATTCCTAAATTTATGCTAAACTTCGAGTAAGATTAAAAAATACAGCGATCCCTCTCAGAGTGCGGAAGAAATTAAAAGAAAATGAAAAAAGTTGTTTTGGTTACGGGTGAATATGCGCAACGCAATTATACGGTGTTCGACATCATAGGCTTAAAAGGTAAGAGACAACTTACAAAAACACTTCCTTTTCTCGTCGAAGAAGCAGAGGCGGCGGAACAAGCTGGAATTGATACAATGAATATAAGGTATAATCCAGAACGACCGGAAATAGCCAAACAGTTGAGGGAGGCCGCTCCCAACACCTTCATGAGCTTCGCGATGCCAATGCAATCGGCAAAATCAAAAAAAGATGCATTAAAATTCGCGTTTGATGCAATGGAAATGGGAGCAGACTCTATAATTTGTGGTACGTGGAGCCTGGACTTTATAGAGACGGTCGCAAAAGCAGGTATTCCTGCCGAGGGTCATTTAGGTCTTGTACCACGAAAAAGTACATGGACAGGCGGATTAAGAGCTGTTGGGAAAACCATTGAACAAGCAAAAAAACTTTTTGACGATTTAAAAACTCTCGAAAATGTGGGTGCATGGGCTGTGGAAATTGAGGTAATACCCTCAGAGATCTTAGCAATTTTATCGCCTAGTACCAGTTTGATTACTTCCTCCATTGGGGGTGGTAAAGGCGATATTCAATTTTTATTTGCGGAAGATATATTGGGAGATTCTGCAGGACCGTTCCCAAGACATTCTAAACAATATACTGACCTTTTTTCCGTTCGAAAGACGATGCAGTCTATGAGAGTAAAGGCCTTCAGTGATTTTATTGACGATGTAAAGAACGATGGCTTTCCCAGCGAGGAATATGAAGTTGGTGTCGAAGACATTGTGAAATCGCAACTCCAGGAATACATTACTAAGTAATATAGATAATTAACCGAGCTACAAAAACGTCGCGTACTTTATCCGTTTGTCACTCTTGGTTACTCTGAGCAGAGGCAACGTTTCCATGAAAGATGGTTTTGCCAATATTAAAGATACTTAGGTTAAACCTTTTACCACTCCAAATTTCTCTATTCCGTCAATCCTGCATTCAGTAGCGCGTTTCGGATGTTCTCCAATGTATCCTTATCTGTATATGGAAGGTTCCCAATATAATCCTTAACAGAAAAATGAATATCTATTGAAGAAATAGTTTCAGCCACGCTTTTCGCAGATGACATCATATTTAAGCCACTGTAGTTGCAACACAGGGTCACTAACGCATCAATTTTATTGGAGCCATGATTAAGACGAACTGCTTCATTCGCCGCGTCGATTGATGTGTTTATATCGCCCTTATCCCGAAGAGATGATGCGAGTATATTAAGCATCCAAGGTGGGAATGATTTCGCGAGAGAAATTGAATGTTTGAGATAAGTGACTGCTTCTTCTGGTTTCCCTATATATTGATGTATCTCCGCCGATAGAGCGTTGGCCAGTGGGCAGCTTGGTCGCTTATCCATAGCGATTTTTGATGCTTCAAGAGCCTCTTTATGTTCTTTGTTATGTAAGTATAAATTACCTATGAGTATGTTACCGATACCATCTGGATCATCATTTTTTACTGCTAACTCAGCATATTCTCTCACTTTTTCAAATTGTTTGCCTTTATCTTCAGACCAACCCAGTTTCCCATCACGCCAATAAGTCAGGCCTATTAGACCGTAAACTCGTCCCACCTCTGGTTCTATATCTAATACTTTTTGAAACAATAACCGTGCCTTAATATTATCTTGTTGAGTGCCTTTATAAAAATGACTTAGACCAACAAGAAAGTTTTCTTGTGCGCCAGGAGCTGAAATTTTTGATGAAATTTGATCAGAACTATTATCTAAGCCGAAGAACTCAACTCCTAAAGTTTTTGTTATTTCAAAAGCTATCTCATCCTGAAGAGAAAATATGTCATGGATAATTCGATCATAACGCTCACTTAAAATTATTTGGTCTTTCTCGGTATCTGTAACTTCAATTGTGATTCTGATCTGGCTTCCTATTTTCTGAATGCTTCCATTAATTATATACTTTGTATTGATCTCCTTTCGTACCTCTTCAGAAGACGGTGCTTGACCTCTATATTTTTCTACTGTTCCTGTGTGTATTAGGAATAATCCAGGAAGTTTAATTAAGGTAGAATGTAAGGTTAGTCGTATACCGTCTGCGATCCCCTCGCTATCATCACCGCTCAGGTTTTTAAATGGCATTATAATAATTGAAGGTCGTTCCGCTGCACTTACATCAATACTCTTTGGGTTGAACAATCCATAACTTTGTTCGATATCGTTCAACTTTGCCTCGATTGCATCTGTATCAAGTGCATATGCTTTAACAGGATATTTAATATTTTTGAGATTTAAATTACCAAACTCTCTGAACGAATAATCTATCTTTCCATTGATTTGGTCATGAACGGCTGAGCTTATGCAGATACCTCCTGGTGTGGAATGACTCTCTAGCCTCGCGGCAATGTTCACACCATCTCCATAGATATCGTCTTCGCTTTCTATAATATCGCCTAAATGTATACCAAATCTTAAAATAAGATTGTTTTTGCCTCCCTTTTCACCCTTAAATTGTAAAATAGATTTTTGAATTTCAATGGAGCATTGTGTTGCTTCTACCACTGACACGAATTCTATTAAAAAACCATCACCCATAGTTTTGACAATGCGACCACCATGTTGGTTCACAAGTGGATTAATTAGTTCAGTCTGAATATCCTTTATTACCTGCAGGGTGCCTATTTCATCCTCATTCATTAAACGTGAATATCCAACTACATCTGCCATTACTATAGCTGAAAGGCGTCGGTGAGGTTGGAGATCTGTCATATTATGAAGCCTAAAAACGGTTAGATATGATTTTGACTCTTAGAATATTAAATATTTATTATCTTTAAAGAAAAGTCGATGGGCAAGACCTAAGCATTTGTGATCCCAGTTCAATTAGATCCTCACCTATTTACTACGAATTAGCTGAACAACATTTTCATTATCTCAGAACCACATCACCTTATTTTATTAAAAGTGTTACAGATGGTAGAAACATCGTATTTTCAGAATAATAAAGTAATGAACAACTAATCGAGGAGCTCAAAGTATTTTTAAGTACGCTATTGTAAAAATAAACTCTATAGATTTTTTTACTGACAACGTTTGCTCTTGATAACGCTCGACTTTAATGAAAAACAATACCTCCATCGATAACAAGAACCTGACCGGTGACGCTTTCCGCGCGGCAAAATGTTAGCACTTGGTCAGCAACATCTTCCAAACTCGTATGACGATTTAGTTTTGCGCGTTGCCGACCAGCCTCGACAGCTTCAGCACTTATCTTTTCAAACATTACTGTGCCCTCCATTAAACCTGGAGCAATGCTATTAACCGTAACATCCGGAGCTAGAGCACTTGCTAAACACCGATTAAGATGTATCAACCCAGCCTTAGCTGTAGCATGTGCAATGCTGCTTCCTTCGGCACTTAGACCAATAAAGGCAGAGATATTTATAACGCGTCCCATTTTATTCTTTCGCAAATGCGGCGCGCAAGCGCGTGTAACCAAAAACGGTCCTCGAAGGTTAGTCTCATGCATTCGGTCCCAGAGCTCGGGGGTGAGAGCATCTAAATCTTTAAACGGTACTGCCGCATTCCACGCGGCGTTATTGACTAGTATATCAATCGCGCCTAACTCGGATACGATATGATTTACTGAATTAACTATCGATAGAGGGTCTCTCTGATCCATTTCTAAGATACAGCACTTACGCCCCATAGCAATTATTTGTGCTTCGATCTCTTTTGCCATGGCCAAATTCTGGCCATAGCTTATCGCTATATTTGCTCCGCTTGCAGCTAAGCGAAGTGCTATTACTGAACCAAGACCGCCCGAACCGCCGGTAATAAAAGCTACTTTATCATTAATTTTCATTAGTTAACCCTCTACAGAAAATAGGATATATACCCAGAACTCTCTCAGATAGGCGAAAGTGTATCCAGATCCAGATCGCTGAAGATGTTATTATATCGATATTCGCTCATTCTATTGGATGCATTTTGAGATAAGTTAATTTCAAGTATAAAACAATTTATGAAGTAATAGCCCAACGGGAAGTGCCCGTGGGATACCTCCTTGAGTTAATCTTTTTAACTGTTCTAAAACTTGGTCACCTATTTTCGGAGGTGGGATCTTATTTATCCGTGAGGCAAGGATAGAAGAATTTTTAAAAGCTTCATCTTTAGTTTTTTGCTTTAGCTGTTCCAATATTCCATCCGCTTCTATCATGGAGAGCGTATTCCAAATAATAGGTAGAAGCTTAGGCCATCGAGCCAATCCTCGGCTCCAAGCGGGAGGGAATCCAACTGATACGTCTTGTCCAATTTGATTTATTAAATCAAATAACGCCTTTTCATTTTTGCCAAGTGTATCTGGATCGATTAAAGGTGGTAGATCTGAATATTTTCGTTTCGCAGGATTTTTGAATGTTTTGGTTTTCGCTTCATCCGAAGGGTCTGAATACAGAGCACTTAATCCAATAATATTTTGTGAGTTGCCAAAGTTCAGACTGTCGAGAAACTCACTGATATGCTGCCTATCTTGGTTACTAATTCCCAAGATATTAAATGCTGACTCAGGAATAGTCGAAATACTAGGAACATCCAACGAGCTTCGAAGCTCCGATGCATAGTGTGCAACCGCACCAGATTGATAAATTGGTTTCAATGAATACCAAACCCATTGAAGCGCACCCTCTTTAGTGGCGAGGTTCCTCCATATCGTCTGCGGGAAAGGCATATTCATTGTTTCACGAATATCCTGATAAATTTCAGCAACTTCTCCTGTCGCCTCTTTCTCTGTAATTTCAAACATTGTTCTCTAAACCAATCGGTCTTCGTATTGAAATTATTTAACTAACTTTCATAGGCTTGAATTAGTTCAATGCTAACTCCATCAGGGGCTGCCACATAACAAATTGAGATCCCGGGCAAAAATTCCCACGGCTCAACATTAAAAGAAACGCCTTCATTCCGCAGTTCCTGACAGTAAATTTTCAAATCACCGTTATAAATAAATGCAAAGAGGTCCATTCCCCACTCGTTATGACTCGAAAACTTGTCAAAGTGTTTTATCCCATTGGGTGTACTGGGGGACTCGCCAGACCTTTTGCCTCTAACGATTAGCTGGAGGCTTCCAAGTCGAACATTGATCGATGGTGCGCCCCTAATAACTTCATTTTTCTCAATTGTTCCTCCTAACATCTCGCGACACCAATCGGCAGCTTCTTAGGGATTACTGCTAAGCAGATTTATATGATCAAATGTAAATAAAGACACCCTTGATTACTCCTCATTTCAAATAGCGATCAGAAAAGATCTATTTCCACCCCACACAACAATGAAGCGGTTGTGAATAAATAAGCCCATCTTCCTCACTTGCCTGATTTTTTGCGGCATCGAGTTCCGCTTTTTCCATATCTATCAATGGT
Source organism: uncultured Alphaproteobacteria bacterium (assembly GCA_902589475.1). Lineage (GTDB taxonomy): Bacteria > Pseudomonadota > Alphaproteobacteria > Thalassobaculales > Thalassobaculaceae. Next base: position 9,142 of record CACITD010000044.1, read on the forward strand.
TGATAGACTCTTCGTAAATACCAATCATAAATTTTTGGATCAGCTTTTCTGGTTGCGGAGAACAAATAAGGAAACATCACTAGATTTTTAAAATTAGCACGGGCCACTCGGCTGTAGAGTGATTTATCAGCAACCCCAGATGGACTAATTAGTTGTGGCGGAATAATAATTTTACGCCATAGTTCATCGTCGACACTTAAATCAAGCCACTGTGGCATATCAATAGCGCGAACGACGACCCCTATGGAACCTCCAGGCTTAACTACTCTATAAATTTCTTTTAATGCTCGATTAGCATCGCACTCTTCAAGAACGGTGACGGAATACACGGCGTCAAAAAAGTTATCGGGGAAAGGCATTTTAGTAGCATCACTAAATGTTATATTAAATTCCCCTGGCCCGGCGTATTCATCTTTTGAAATATTAGGGCAGTTAAAATATGTGTTAACTTTTATATCCTCTATTTCAGCCAATTGATATGCGCCGTTTAAAAGGTATTTATTGATATCCGCACCGGTTACAGCCAGATCCGGTCTCAACTTTATGGCTTGACGGCACAGTGCACCTGTCCCGCAACCTAATTCCAACAACTTCCCATTGTTGGGAACCTCCATAAAAGACAGGAGGGTTGAAAACATAGATTTATAGGTGGGCAGGGATGCCCTCCCTTCTAGTGTAGGGATAAAACCTAAGCTGGGACCACTTGCAACAATGACAGTAAACGATTTGCTTAACTCTTCAATGACGGGATCCCATTGAGCAGCAGATAGCATAAAAGGTAAGAGGACCAACGGGGGACCAACTCCCTTTATAGTGTAATATATATCATCTATTTTGCCTTCAGATGTTGCCTTGTGGATTGTCGTCTCATTACAATTAAGCCCTAAAAAAAAAGTAGTCAGACCTTCAACAAGTTCGGAAGCTCGATCCAATGCAATGTCTGTCCATGGCAAAATTTCGTAATCTTTTAATTCTAAATTTCTAACTTCAGGTATGTCACTTTTAAGATTTGAGGCGGCCGAGTGAGTTATACCTTTGTTACTACTAATTATTATGGTGCGATGACCATGAGATTTAAAAGGGGAGCTGTAGATTTCAGTAGTGCCTATCAAGCCAATACCGGAAACCTTTTCTGGATTTTCTTCACAAAAACTTATCATGTCAGTCGGTATCTGACCTGCTATAAAAACTTGCGAAATATTCAGATGTTCTAATAATTGGTTGATCTTATTCATATCAGCATCCATGCATGTTGCACTTAATTGTAATCAGAGCGGAAGGA
>CACITD010000045.1 GCA_902589475.1 uncultured Alphaproteobacteria bacterium
CATGTCCGCGTCCATACCCTGCATCGCCTCAGGGGGCATCGCCGCCATCATATCCGCATCCATACCACCCATAGCGTCTGGCGGCATCGCAGCAATGTCTGCGGCCGTCGCACCATCCATGTCGGCTGCTGGCATATCAGCCATTGTAGCCGCGTCCAGCGTAGCCGGATCTATGTTATCGCCTATCGGCATCTAAAATCCTCCTTCAAAGATTAGAAGTTGAATCACCAAATGATGACCCGAAAAAGATTACCCACACGACAGTAGCCTTCATAATCACAATGAGTCTAGTGAGTTTTATCACATTCAATTTAAAAAAGAAGGCGGAGATTAAATCCCCGCCTTACTAAATTACTAGCCAACGACTGGATCTTCCGGTGGTGGTGGAACATCCGCAACCTCTGGCGCTGGTTCCGGTTCAGGGGCAACTGGCGCGGTTACCGGATCGGGGGCAGGTGCTGGTCCCTGCGGGGCCGCTGCATCTGCCGCACCTCCAACTGCGTCAGCAACTGGATCAAAAGGAGCGGGCTCAGGAGCAGGAGCAGGTTGGAATGCTTGGTCAAGTGGCGATTCAAAGACAGGATCGCCAGCTGGAGGAAAACCACCGGCAGCGGGATCGCCAGCTGAAGGAAAACCATCGGTAGCAGGGGCACCGTCTGGCGCAATACCAACAAAATTTGCTCCCGGATCAATGAAACCTTCAACCGGCGGCGGCGCAAAACTAGGGTCTTGTATTAAACTACCATCCGGACCCGGGACCAAAGGCGCTCCCGGACCTGCAAAAGCACCAGCACCTAATTCATTACCGCCAACGGGAGGTAAAGCACCTGGATCAAAGAAATCCGCCGGCGGTGCAGTAAAAAAATCTGCAGGCGGAGGCCCGAAGTTTGCTACTACTCCTGGATCTGGAAGAGAATCTGGTGAGAAACTTCCAACACCAGGTATGCTGATTATACCAAACTCGTCAGCAAACGCGCCAGGGAAATCGTCTATTGTTGGCGAAATTCCTGCTGGCGGTGGGCCAAAATCCGGGGCAAATGGGGGAGGAGGGGCAAATTCGCCACCTGCTGGGTCAAACACTGGTGCTCCTGGCATACCTGGCTGATCCATCCCTGGAGTGCCAGCTGGTGGCACAAAACCCGGGGCCGATGCCGCGGCGGGATCCAATCCTACCGATGTTGCCAAAGTTGAAAAAGCTTCGAAACCGGGCATTCCTTCACTAGGAGGTACAAACGCAGGATCGCCAAAAGGTGGAGGAGGGAAAAAATTTGGATCAACGGCTTCGCAAGAACCATCCGGACCAAATACCATCACACCTTCTTGCATCATTGCCGGATTGACCATTGGAACGCCCCCTGGCCCCAACATCATCGCGTCGTTCAAAACCGGAGGCTGAATTAAGGTACCATCTGGCCCCTGTGCCATAGCTGGAGCAGCAAACCCCTCGGGCATACCCCCAGCAAAACCAGCTTCTAGTGGCCCTTGAAATGCGGGGCTTGCAGCGATTAACGCTGGATCCCCCAATAGCGCTGGACCCGCTTCCATCATTCCTTGAGCCCCAGCCATCGCGGCCAACGGGTCTGCTCCTGTAGCAACAGCGTCCGTAAAAGTGGATTGCACAGAGGTCATCGTATCCAAAAATGGCCCTGGCGCTGCCGGATCAATACCCATTTCTTGAGCAGCTGTCTCTGCTGCTGCCTTGCCTATTGCAAAAGCTTCCGCAGGAGATGAACCAGCTTGAATGGCTTCATCGTAAGCTGCACCCATCGAATTAGATATTAACGAAGTTGCGTCACCGCCACCTATTCCAGGTTCCATGCCCATATTAGTTGCTGCCTGACCTGCAGCGCTGGTCATTGCAGCCGCGGGGTCTGTCCCGCTAGCCACAGCGTCATTAAAAGTAGCTTGTGCAGTCGCCAAGTTTGCTGCGACATCTGCGGCAGGAACACCCATTTCAATAGCCACTTCGGTGCAAGCAGCCTCTGCCTGAGCAAACGCTTCTGCTGGGGGAACACCATCTGCAACTGCTTGTTGAAAAGTAGCGCTCATTACATCGGTAAATGCGGTTGGAGCAACTTCTGTCGAGGCTCCTGCGGCTCCTGCGGCTCCTCCATCTTCTACACTCATATATTTCTCTCCCTTGTTTTATGCTAATCGCTGATGTGATAAGACATCCTGAAAAAACACCCCAGATCAGACGTTAAAGTAGACGTGGTCGGCATGAATGAGTCAAGTGCGAAAACTCACATAGAACTGCGAACGGCCCATAAAAAGTAACGGTTCGGCCAAGCAATATGTTCAAGCTGTTCAATAGAAAACCTAGCGGTTAATTTCTACAGAAAAAATTTTAGACTCTAGTCATTGAACCCAACAAAACACTTTAGAAACGGCTAATTTCCTTCTTAGAGATTCGCCATACTTAAAAAACTGTTGTGGACTGATGGTATTATCAAACTTGATCCCACCATCCGAAGGCTTATAGGTTACATCTCTTCTAAGCATGTCCTCTAAACCTTTGGGAGCCGCGGTGAAAATTCTCCCTCGACGGCGCGCTTCAACTACCGAAACGCCAATGATTTCTCCGTCTTTATTAACAACCGGCCCACCGCTTATGCCGCCAAGGGAACCAGAAAAGTTTGGAACACGGCGAATTTCTGCCCAAGCTAAGACAGGTTCTTTATGTCTGGTGCGTCGGCCAGGATTAATATTTGCTCGGCCGAGCAAAGAGGAATGTATAGCAGCTGGTTTTCCCTGAGGATAGCCAAAGTGAAATCCATCTTGCCCCAGGAAGAGGTTATCGTTACCGAATGAGAAATTTGGTGCCGCAGTTCTTGTATCAAAAATAGCCAAGTCATGGAGTGGATTAATAACTGGGTTTTGTCCCCGCGAAATTTTTTTAGCGCCAGACTTAATTCCAAACTTACTGCAACCCTCAATTACATGCCTGGCTGTCATCCAAACACCTTTTCCAATAGAAAACGCTGTACCTGTGCTATTTCCTTTTACCGATGGCATAAGCTTCAATGTGGGATCTCTGCTCGAAATTTCTGGCAGGGTCTGCTTTGGACCAACACTTCTTGGGCGCCTTTGCTCTAGAGTGTCGCTAATTGCAGGTCGGCGAGGTTCCCATCTTTCGGGCGACGGCGTGTGTCTTCCTGAGCCATCGCTGTCCTGAAATACAAATGACAATGCAAATATAAGGAGGCACCCAACTAACCCCAACCTATCCGGACGCAACATTATATTACCTCAAAGTCTGATAGATCATTTTTTATTGCAGAACTAGCCAACTCTTTTGATGCTTGTGCTCTAAAATCATCATCCTCTGTGATTGTTTCCAACCATTTTTCAAAACTTTTACTCTTACAATTTAGATGATAGAAACGCGTCAATATTGTTTTTTGATCCGCAGAAGGAAATTTCCGGTCTGACGCCATTACCTCTTTCAAAACGACCGGACCACCATCAAAATTAGCGCACCCATTTCGTCCCAAATAGCAACCAATACTTTTAGCAGAACGATCATTACCTAAGTCAATTCGCAAAGAGGACGACTCGCCATAATCATAACTTTTGCCAAGAGCCTCTGTTTGGTGCATGCGCTCCAATTGGTGGGGCAATAACCAGGTTACTGATACATCAACCAAGGTGCCATCGGATCGTCCTAAGACCGCAGGAATAGATCCATACGATGCGATATGGGCGGAATAAAAAACATCATAATCTCGCAACGTTGCCTTGGTTACAGGTATTGTCTCGTTCTTACCAAATTTTCTAAGTAGTTGTTCTGGAGATCGATTTGAGCCAACGGCTAAGACTGCCTGCCGATCAATTAGAGAACTATCATCCTCGAGCTCAATGGTAGTGCCACCAGTAAAGAGACAGTCTTCCTCTATTGCGGCGTATGGGTAGTTTAAGGCTCTATCAAACATCTAAAACAACTCTAGCGGCCCATTACTTTTGAATGAACAGCCCTCATGATAAAATCTTTATTTGTGACATTTATTCCGTAAAGATAGTATTTCGATGGAAAGAATAAACAAAATATATTTAGCACTAAAATTTTAGAGCAGGGGTAAAAATGGAAAATAACCCATTCTCATTTAGCCAATATAATGCTGCTGATGATCTTATTTCACGCAATTTAAAAGCGGGTCGCGGCAATAAAATAGCTTTTCGCGACAGAAGTGGTGTCCATAGCTACCTTGATATAGAGGAAAGGACGAACCAATTCGCCAACCTCCTAATTTCCATGAATATAAAACAAGAATCCCGACTGATCCTTGTTATGTCAGACTCTGCTGACTTAGTAATATGTTTTTTAGGTGCCATTAAAGCTGGAGTAGTTCCTGTGCCTCTAAATACGCGACTGTCATCCGAAGACTATGCCTATATATTTTCAGATAGCCGCGCAGACGCTTGCGTAATATCAGAACATCTAGTTGACATTGTATCAAAAAATATTGCCGAACCAGCCAATGTACTTGTAGATGGTAGTAGTGACGCCTATCCAACTCTCGCCTCGGTTCTAGAATCCGCTGACAAAACCCGGGTAACCGCCACCACCAAACCGGACGATGTATGTTTCTGGCTTTACACATCAGGTACAACAGGATCACCGAAAGGGGTCGTTCATCTTCATTCCCACCTCGCACCAACTGCAGATCTCTACGCTATACCTATTCTAAATATCAGTGAGGACGATGTTGTTTTTTCTGCAGCAAAACTGTTTTTTGCTTACGGGCTTGGGAATGCACTCACCTTTCCAATGGCAGTGGGAGCTAGTGCCATTTTACTAGAAGGCCCCCCTGAACCAGAGAGAATTAACAAGATTTTTTTAGAAGAGAAGCCAACGCTTTTTTTTGGCGTTCCCACCTTATTTGCGATGCTGTTAGCAAGCGATAACCTACCAACAAAAGATAAACATGATGTTAGGCTGTGTATATCTGCCGGGGAGCCGCTTCCTTCAGACCTATTAGCACGATGGCAAAGCAAATTTGGAGTCGATATTTTAGATGGTCTTGGAACTACAGAAATGCTGCATATTTTTGTCTCAAATCGGCCAGATGAAATTACACCAGGATCAACAGGGCGTGTGGTTCCAGGGTATCAAATACGTCTTATAAACGATAATAACGAGGCTTGTGCTCCAGGTGAAATGGGTGTTTTAGAGGTAAGTGGACCAAGCTCCGCTCTTATGTATTGGGGGCAACGTCAAAAAACTAAAGACACCTTCAGAGGATCTTGGACTAGGACAGGCGACAATTATTCCATTTCCGAAGAAGGGGTGATGACTTATGGGGGACGAAACGACGATATGCTGAAAGTAGGAGGTATTTACGTCTCACCTTTTGAAGTGGAAGCAGCGTTAATTAAACATGAGGCCGTTTTAGAGGCTGCTGTCGTAGGCAATAACGACCAAGACGGCCTCGTCAAGCCGAAGGGGTTTATAGTTTTAAACAAAAACTTTGCTGGCTCAGATGAATTGGCCTCTGAATTAATAAATTTTGTTAAAACTAACCTGGCGGAATATAAATATCCTCGTTGGATCGAGTTTTTGGATGAGCTTCCTAAGACTGCTACAGGGAAAATTCAACGATTTAAGTTGCGAACAGCTAGCTAAGAGGCTGAATTGTCCGATCAATACACTTTGAAAAAAGTAGAGATTCTCAGCGGCCTTTTAGAATATATCTACATTCCTGGGAAAAAAGATCTCCCAACACTGATCATGTTGCATGAGGGGTTGGGATCTATATCCACTTGGAAAGAATTTCCAAAACAAGTCTCAAACACGATCCACAACCCTATTCTCTTATATTCACGCCACGGTTATGGCTCGTCCAGTTTCATAAAGCAGAGATTTTGCAGCTCTTACATGCACGATGAGGCTTTGAAGGTATTACCAGCTTTAATCGCACGTCTAAAACTAAGCAGAGTCGTATTATATGGTCACAGTGATGGGGCATCGATAGTGGCTATATTTGCAGGTTCAAAGCCAACCACTACTATTGAAGGTGTTATCCTAGAAGCCCCACATGTTTTCGTTGAAGAAATATCGATAGAAGGGATCGAAATGGCAAAACTTGCCTTTGAAAATGGTAAGTTAAGGCGCGGCCTCAAAAAGCATCACGATGATCCTGACCGCACCTTTAAAAATTGGAGCGAAGCATGGCTAGAACCAACCTTTTTAAATTGGAATATACAGGACTATGTAAGAAATATTTCAGCACCTGTACTTTTGATACAGGGAGAAAACGATGCCTATGGTAGTTTGAAACAACTGGATGCTATTGAGTCCGATCTCAAAGTCGAATGTTCAAGGCTTGTTCTAGGAGGTACAGGTCATAGTCCTCATAAAGAACAAACAGAACGTGTTTTACATGCATTAAAGATTTTTATCATAGGACGTTGATTATCAGCGTTGTTTTAAGCATTCTAAATATCGAAAACACACAACTTACATGCGATAGGAAATTCTATGCAACCGTTGACTGGGGTTCGGGTTTTAGCAGTTGAGCAATATGGCGCTGGGCCCTTTGGTACGATGTATCTCGCCAATCAAGGTGCCGAAGTTATAAAAATAGAAAACCCTCGAGACGGGGGCGATATGTCGAGGGCAGTGGGCCCTTATTTTCTAGGACCAGGCGATAGTGAATTTTTTCAAAGCTTTAACGCCAATAAACACAGTATGACGATTGACCTGCAAAAAGATGAAGGCCAGCAATTATTCCATGAATTGGTAAAGACTGCAGATGCTGTATCCAATAATCTAAGAGGCGATGTGCCAGAGAAATTAGGGCTCGATTACAATTCTCTGAAATCAGTGAACCCAAAGATCGTTTGTGCCCACCTTACAGCATATGGAAGGACCGGCTCCCGAAGCAATTGGCCCGGCTTTGATTACCTTATGCAGGCGGAAGCTGGTTGGTTTTCAGTAACTGGCGAACCAGGAACACCGCCTGCGCGGTTTGGATTATCCGTGGTTGACATGATGACGGGGCTGGCAATGGCCTTTGGGTTAGTTTCGGCGGTTGTAGCAGCTCGCTCCAGCGGGACTGGCCGCGATATGGATGTATCACTTTTTGATCTTGCGCTTCACAATACAAATTATCTCGCCACTTGGTATTTGAATGAAGGAGTTGTTACAGAGAGATTGCAGAGATCCGCGCACCCTTCCCTAACGCCCTGTCAACTTTACAAAACGGCGAACGGCTGGATATTCATAATGTGTAACAAAGAAAAGTTTTGGCCAATTCTGTGCCAAAAACTTAACCGGCACGATTGGGTGAATGACGCAAGGTTCAAATCATTTAAGGATCGACTGCAACATAGAGATACTCTACAGAAAATGCTCGACAATGAGTTGTCAAAAAAATCGACAGAAGATTGGTTAAATGTTTTTGCCGGAAGCGTTCCAGCTTCACCAATCAACAATATTCAAGAAGCAATGGAGAATCCATTTGTTGAAGAACGGGGCGCTATACACGAATTCGCTAACCCATCAAAACCCAATGAAACTTTCAGAATGGTTGCTCATCCAATTCGATCTGGTGGGGATGCTCCTCTGCGCAAGCCTGCTCCTAAACTTGGTGCAGATACGGAGCGTATACTAGACGAACTTGGCTTAAGTAAAACTCGGATAAAAGAGCTTCAAGATCTTGAAATTATATGAGTTGTCACCAAACTTCCTCGGCAACTGCATTTAGCCTTCGAGGCTGCGTAACGACGACGCCATTACAATAGTTAAAATAACTGCGATTAATAACATTCCCGCAGAAGCATATAACGCCGCTTGTAATCCACCTAATTGATAAGTTATTCCAGACAAGAAAGTGCCAATAAGTCTACCGGCTGCATTCGCACTGTAATAAAACCCCACAGAGAGGGTCACCTTATCGACCGACGTAAAGCCTAGAATTAAGTATGAATGAATAGACGAGTTAATGGCAAAGCAAAGCCCAAAGGCGGCTAGACCAAGCATAACAATTTTGCTTACATCTAAGCTGTGATTCAATGATAAAGCCAATATAGCCGTTACCAAAAAAAGCACGATTATCCAAAACTTAGCCGCTTTTACTTCATTAGATAAACCATCGTTAGAGCTTTTTATGAAGGTTGGCACACAGCTCTGAACCACACCGTAGCCAATCACCCATAAGGCGAGGAAACTGCCAACTTCCGAAAATCCCCAGTTAAGTTGTTCATAAAGAAAGATTGGCAATGCAACCACAAACCACATATCTCTCGCACCAAAAAGAAAAACTCTGGCAGCAGACAACTTATTTATTGGCCCGCTATTCGAAAATATATCGGAAGGTTTGGCCTTTCTATTCGTTTTAACGACCGAACTACTAAAAAATAAAGCGCAGCCAACTGAAACCAAACCTAACGCACCAGCCATTATCCAGAGAGAGTAGATGAAGCCAAAACTTGCCAGCAGAAGACCGCCCAGAAAGAAACCAACGCCTTTTAGAGCGTTTTTCGACCCTGTGAGGACAGAAACAAGCTTAAAAAGCAAAGAAGGGTTGTCTTTACTAGCAAATATTTTAACTGCACTTTTTGAACTCATCTTGCAAAGGTCTTTGGCCACACCTGAAAGACCCTGCAGCACTAAAACATAACTTAGTGAGAATAGTTCCGACCAATTATTGTCTAGTGCGGACAACCCCATCAAGGCAATAATTTGTAAAATCAACCCAAAAAACAAGGTTATTTTAATGCCAACTCTTGCTCCGATCCATCCTCCAAACAAGTTGGTGATTATTCCCATTAACTCGTACAACAGAAACAAAGATGCCAACTGGAGAGGAGAATAACCAAGTGTGTGGAAATAAAGTAGTACAAGCATCCGGAGAGCGCCGTCGGTGAGCGTAAACCCCCAGTATGAGGCCGTTACAACTATATAACTGCGTATGTCAGTCAATTAAGGTTCCCGGGAACAGGTCAATCTAAATCTTTAGCAACTTTTTCAATAAGTTCTACCAAGCGATGCGCATAACTCATTTCATTGTCATACCACGCTAATACTTTAACTTGCGTACGGTTAACAACCTTCGTAGAGAGACCATCTATTATGCATGAACGAGGGTCCCCCACATAGTCTGTAGACACCAAAGGCATCATTTCAAAACCTAATATTCCTTTCAGACTTCCCGTGCTTGCTTCTAAAAAATGATTATTGATTTGTTCGACATCTACTGGCTTTTCTAGTTCTAAAACAGCATCTGTTAAGGAAGCATTCAATAGCGGGACGCGCACTGCGACCCCATTTAATTTACCCTCTAATTCAGGAAAAATTAATCCAATCGCTGATGCGGAACCAGTAGAGGTGGGTATTAAATTCAGTAAAGAAGACCTAGCACGCCGCAAGTCTTTATGCGGTTTGTCCACGACCGTTTGTGTGTTCGTAACATCATGAATTGTTGTAATTTGTCCATGCCGCACGCCAACTTTTGAGTGTAATACTTTTATCAATGGCGCGAGGCAGTTTGTTGTACACGATGCAGCCGTTACTAAATCATGCTTTTTAGGGTCATAAAGATGGTCATTTACGCCCATAACGATATTTAACGCTTGATGATCCTTGACAGGGCACGCTACCACAACTTTTTGAGCACCTAGATCGAAATAAGGTTGCAGATCACTGATAGTTTTAAACTGCCCCGTAGCATCAATTACAAGGTCAATTTTTGACTTACCCCAGTCAAGCTCAGATGGTGTTGCCTTGCTACTGTAACCTATTTGATTTTTTTCAACCTGAATTGCCGAGTCATTGGAGGATATATCGAAATGCCAACGACCATGAATACTGTCAAATTTCAGAAGATGGGCGCTTGTTCGTGCGTCGCCATTGAGCTCGTTAATTTGGACTATTTTATATTTTTTGGGATTTTGCGTAGTGAGAGAGGTTTGACTACCCTCAAAAGCACAACGCAGCGCCAGACGACCAATCCT
>CACITD010000046.1 GCA_902589475.1 uncultured Alphaproteobacteria bacterium
TTTTTTTTTACTATTCAATCAGGCGCCGTGAATAGGAGCCAAGAAAAAGAAGATTGGCGATATTTTTGAGGCAGTGATCTTCTTCATCAGCAGCATCAAGTGGCAGCACAATTAGATTTTTAACAAAGAAGTAAGATTTGTTTGATTTTTTTAATGGGTTGAATTTCTCTGGATATTATAACTCTGTCGGTTTCGTTTTTGCAGTCTCATAATTTCAAGAGATAGAGTAAATCCAAACAAGCCAGCTGCATCCGCACAGAAATGGACCAAAGGGAATCCTCTCTTTTCCAGCTTGCCCTCCTCGGATAATTATTTGCAAAATCACATATAATAGTGCAGACGTTGAAGCGAGGAATATAAACCAGGGCACAAGTTGCCATCCTATTAAAGCTCCAACAGCGGTGATAAGTTTAACATCCCCCCAGCCTAGACCGGTTCGCCCGCGTAATTTAGAATAAAGGATGGATACTACTGCGCTCAAAACAAAACCAAGGATAAAGCCGAGTAAACAATCAAAAAACGTTACGTAAGGCAGGAAGTATCCTTGCAGGAGTCCAGCACATGCTAGTGGTATAGTAACTAAATCAGGTAAGCGTTGTTGTTGGATATCGAAAACAGATAAGGGTAAAAATATCCAAGCTAAAAAGATAGTGAATAATATCTTATCGATGCTTTCATTAAAAAGTATTAAAATCGCTAGCGAAGTAGAAATAAAAAAACCCGTCTCTAGCATTATGTAGATCGAGCTAATAGGAGTTTTGCACCGATAGCAGGACCCTTTCAATATAATATAACTCAAAATGGGGAGTTTATGCTTTAGCAGAAGTCGTTGATCACAATTTTGGCAAGTGGAAAATATTGGCTTTAAAATGGATTTTTTTCGCTCAAGCCTTATTAATAATGTTGATATAAAACTTCCAAAAAACGGTGCGCTTACAACAAGTAACAACAAAAGATTTTCTTCACTCGTTATCATTTAGCCCTCAACGTTTAACTTGTTTTGGTAGGACTTTTTAATACAATAAAAATTGTATTTATACTAAACAGCGATTTATAGAAATTACCGTACCGGGAGTAGAATTATTATCGATGCCTCACCTGCAAGAGAATCTAAGCTTCGTAAACGCTTGCTTTACGCAGCCATCAGTATTGTTGTGATTGGTTTTGCTTTTATAAGTCTACTATTTCAACAACACGAATTAAGCACACTGGATAAAACGCGCACCATTTCTGAATTACACGAGCAGATCCAAGAAACGATTACATATCTTAAAGCTAATCCAAAAGATGGGAGGGCGTTAAAGTCATTAGGTGCGTTATATAAGGAGGCTGGCCTCTATAAAGAGGCAGTTTCAGCTTACATTTCGGCATCGCGCGAGCTTCCTCAAGATAGGGAAATCCAAAGGGCATTTATTGATTTAAGAGCAAGAGGACATGCCTCTAGCAATTAGCAATTTGTCGCGCTAATATAAATTAGGGGGATAGAAGAATGCTTAAAGTCAAATTCAAACATCTGTTAGTTGCGGCGAGCTTTTTTGTGGCTACGCTATCACCCTTGCAACTGCTCGCCGATACCGTTTTGCCGCAGTATAGCGACGATATACATTTAGGGGTTACGTCCTGTGCTGGCAGTACTTGTCATGGTGCAACAAGCCCTTGGAAGGGTTCTACGGTTCTGCAAAACGAATACATAACTTGGGACCGATACGACCCACACTCCAAGGCATATAGCGTTTTGCTGAATGATGTATCGAAACAGATGGCAAAGAACTTGGGTATAGGAAAAGCTCATGAAGCTAAAATTTGCCTTGATTGCCATGCAGACAACGTTGCTGAAAAAAATCGAGGACGAGTGTTTCAAATCTCCGATGGTGTAGGCTGCGAGGCCTGCCATGGAGGGGGTGAGAGGTGGTTAGGTCTTCATGTATCTGGGGTTGCGAGCCACCAGGATAACCTGGATGCTGGGTTGTACCCAACTGAGGATCCAGTTAAGAGAGCAGAGCTATGCTTATCCTGCCATTTTGGCGATGACAAAAAAATTGTTACCCATAGAATCATGGGTGCTGGTCATCCACGACTGGATTTTGAACTAGACACATTTACCGCAACTCAACCGGCTCATTATGAAATAGATAAAGATTACTATGAAAGAAAAATAGTATCTAACGGAATGCAGACTTGGGCAATTGGTCAAGCATTGGCCCTTGAGAAACGTTTTGCGGCGTTGTTAAAAATGGGGGAAACCGGGGGAATTTTTCCTGAGTTAGTATTATTTGACTGCCAAGCTTGCCATCACTCTTTGTTGACGCAAAAATGGCAACCGCGCCCTGGGACAGGACTGGGTCCAGGAGTGGTAAGGTTTGATGACTCGAACCTACTCATGCTGCAGATTATTTTGGAAAGTATTGACGCTGCTAGAGGTGAAGCCCTGCAACGGAAAACCATAGAATTGCACAAAGCGAGCACAACAAATTCAAAAGAATTCTACAAGGTGGCGCAATCTTTACGCGGTGAAGCCAAGGAACTTGTGTCGGTATTTTCCAACTATAAATTTGGCAAGAAAGACGTAGAAAATTTGCTTCGTAGGTTGATAAAAAGAACAAAAGAAGCAGAATTTTTCGACTACGTAGGCGCTGAGCAGGCAATAATGGGAATAACATCTGTTCTGGCAGCAGCCGATAAAATGGGGTTGAAAAAGTCGACAAAGCAAATCCAGTCCTCGTTGGACACAGCTTATCAGGCATTGGAAAATTATGATGCCTGGGATTATGCAAAATTCAAAAGTGCTGTTGAGAAAATTAACTTCAATTAGAGGGGCGAGTTTTATTTGCGGGATCTTGCTCAAAAGTGAGTGAAAAAGGACCCTCACCAAAACAACAGTGCTTTACGTTCAAAATGTAATCTCCGGGCGGAAGTTTTTGACGGATAGCGAAATTATAATTTCCTCCGCTATCATCGTCGGACAAAATAATTTTACCTTTTTTTGTTAATATCGCACCGACGACATCGGTGGGGCCGCGTGATTTAAGGTGCACAGTCGAAGATGAAGTCAGAGAAAATTTAAATCGTTTCTCTTCTGAGTTATTTATTTTGTAATGCTTCTCTTGTCCGCGGGGAAGCAATGTTAACTCCTTAGTACCCCTTTTCATTTTGTGTTTTTGTGAACTTCCTTCCTTACCGCTGGCAATCACATTTACTACTGCAATGCTTGATGGGCGAAATTTTGTTTTTGAAGAGAATCCAAAAACAGAATTCAATCCAGGCTTAGCATCACTGGATGCCATTACTTTTGCGGAAATACCATTCGTTGTTGTTTTATACTCCCCGACATTCAGGCCATTACCTCCTATAGCTATGTCTGACTTTGGAAGCTGTAGCTCTAATACTTTTCCTGCGTTAAGAGTTGGAGGAATTTTGGTGGATCGGGTAAGTTTTTTTAGCTGTGCGTTTATTGGAACAAAATGTTCTTTTGTCGTTGTAGACACAGCCGATAAACGATGTCGCGATAAAACATTACTTTGATCTAATAGATTGAATAAAAAGAATGTAAGTGCTTTATCGGCAGACACGTGCCAGACGTTATTTTGGCCAGAGATCGTGATTAAAAATGAGTCACCCTTATGTCTAAAGTAGATAGTTTTTTGAAGAGCTTCACCACCAAGGCCTCGATAAAAATCATAGATTACCAGTGCTGCTTTGGCCCAATTTTTGTCTGTCTGATTATAAAAAGCACCATCGACTGAGCCTGCAATATCTTCAATTGGATCGTAGAACAAGGTGGTGCCGGTACCCTTTTTATTCCTTATAGCTTTTACCGTTTCGTCTAATTTCTTAAGTGACGTCTCAAAATCCAAGTTTTTGTCTGTGGCATGGCTAAATGTTCCGAATAATATATAAATGCAGATGGGTATTAGCGTCAGAATATAGCTGCTGCGGAAAAACATACGTTGTATTACTTTAGTGGCTTTGGCCATGTTATTTAATTTATTTCGCGTAAATCGAATAAGCTTTGATATTTTTTGAGGATCCTATCGGTGCTTGTTTTTAGTTCGCTTTGCCGTTTGATGATTTTGGGCGTGATAATGACAAGCAACTCTGTCCGTTGACTGGAGTCCCCTTTGACGCCAAAAAGAAAGCCAAATCCAGGTATGTTATGTAGTAATGGGATCCCTGAACTGCTGTCATTGGATACTTCGCGAATGAGGCCCGCTAATACGACAGAGGTTCCACTAGGCAGACTGGCATCGCTTGTTACTTGTCTTTGCTGAATTGTAGGTGAGTCGATGTTTGAGCTACTAGTCGTTATCACATCACTCACCTCTTGAGATATTTTAAGGTTAACTAAGCCACTCCCCTTAACCGTGGGTGTAACGTCAAGTGTTACACCTGTATTTCTATATTCAATTTCATTAACAATTCTATCATTATCTGCCGCCGTTGTTGCAGAGGACCGTTTGACTATTGGAACCTGATCTCCCACATGTAGCCGGGCTGTCCCGCCATCCATTACGAGTAGTTGTGGTGATGAAACAACTCGTACGTCTGTCAGTTCGGATAATGCATCTATAATCACCTTGGTGCTATTTGGACCGCCTACTGATGCACTAAATCCAGGTAAATTGGGGGATATAGCGCTTCCCTCTCTGGTGAATATAGACTGGAATTCGCCAGCTTCGATCAAATATTTTAAACCATACCTCAGATTGTTTTTTAGTGTTACTTCCAGAACAGTGCCTTCAATGAGAACCTGAGATGGCATCATGTCTAGCTTATTCAGGACCTCTGAGATTAGTTCATACTCTTTGCCCGTGGCCCATATCAGTATTGAATTACTTCTTTTGTCAGAATTAAATCTTGGGCTGGGACTAATCAAAGTATTTTCATTGCCTGGGGCGGTTTCTGAATTTTGACTACTGCTTCTTTCAATAGGAGTTGGGCTGTTAGGATTTACCGCAAATACGCCTTGAAGCGTTTTTACCAAATCATCAGCAAGCCCGTTATTTACGAAATATACAAAGAGGCGTCTTTGGTCTGCATTAATTGTTTTATCCAACCGTTGAACCCAGGTCTTTGTTCTTTTGATATAATCTTCGGTTGGTGCTATCGCAAGTATAGCATTAAGTCTATCAATGCTGGTAAAGCTCACGATGGACCCACCATTTGGCTGGAATATTCGTTTCAGTTCCAATATTATTTCCTCAGGGGTGGAATTTCTCAGCTTGAAGAGGCCGATATGTTGTTTAGACATTTGATCAATATCTAACAAATTAATTGCTTTTCTGACTTTTTCTCTGTCTTCAGCCATTCCGGTGATAAGAATTACATCGTTTGCATTGCTAGGCGGTATCGACATTGTTTTGGAAACAAGGGGGGTTAGTAACTTTGCCATCTTTTTTGCAGAAATGTGCCGAAGTGGTATCGCTTCAATGCCATATCCCGCGGCACTTTTGTCCTGCCCAAATTGGGTTACGCCACTTTTAATCAACGGAATAGGGATAATCTCTATTACTTCGTTATTCTTCCGCAAAGACAGGTCGTTCAACTTTAATACAGACTGGAGCATGGCATACATTTGGTCCTGCCTTAGCGGACTGGCGGTTTTGAGAGTAACCCGACCCTTAAGGTTAGGCGGCAAGACGTAACTTTGCTTTAAAAGATCCCCCAGGATAATCTTCAGTGCTTGGTCTATCTGTACTTCCTGCAGTTCAAGGGTAAGATGTCCCTGCTTGAACTTTTTTGGTTCAGAATTTACGACTGTATTTTCTTCTAGCGGCTGAGCTGGTGGAAAAACCAAAGCAGCATCTTTAGAGCTTGAATGATTTGCACGGGTTATGTTTGCGGGCGCTTTGTTATTTTGCTCTTTCGGCGCCAATATTGTTGGTTTAGTTATAGCGCTTTTGTACTTTGGCGCCTTGTTAACTGATTGGCATGATACAATAACCAAACAACATACAAAATAAAATATGACCCTTTTAATTCTCATTCTTTACTCTTTAATGCCGGTAGCCAGCGAGTTTCCCGCTTTTTATTTCGTAAGTCCCTCACTTTATTCGCTGGTTTTTCAAGGAGATTTATTGTTTTGGAGCCATTAGACAATATAATTTCACCAAGTTCAATTTTTACTAACTGCCACCCATCAATATCGTAACCTAATTCTGCTTGTATTGTTGTTCCATTGTTCTCGAGAATAATGGCTTTCCGGGATCCATTTATGATGGTGCCTCGATATTTATAGGTTTGGAGAAGATTAGCCTTCTTAAATCCACTCTTAATTTTAGTGGTGCCGGTTACGGACTTCCTGCCTTTGCTAAAGATTGGTTTTTCTAAAAAATGGGAGGGGTTTATTGACCGCGGTTTGACCTTGTTGATGGCTAGTTCGCTAGAAGGTTTTTCTGCTTCACTTTTCTTGAACTTCAAACCATTTTGTTGCCACCAAGGAAGGACTGTTAAAGATACTAACGCGATAGCAACCAAGAAAATAAACTTATATGAACCAATCATTGTGGAGCACCGTTTAGCATTGTCAGCGTAAAATTAAAGTTCAATTTTGCAAGGTCCTTATTGTTACCGGTTGGTACAATGTTAGCATTAGTTACCCTGATAAGTGGTTTATGATTTTCTAGCTCTACTAGAAACTGATAGAATTGGGGTAATGACGAATACCCTTCTATAGATATGAATAATTGATTGAGGCTTCCTCTCTCTTTTGGGTTTAAAATCTGCATTTGCGTCAGGCTTATTGAATGTCTTGCCGATATTTCTCTTACAGTTGATTGAAATTGGTTTATAGCTAGGCCAGAACTTGAGAGCTCAATCAGCTTGGATTGGCTAATTTCTTTTTTTATAGCTGCGATGTTTGCTGAGATTTGTTTGTTGCCTGCGATGATATTACGTTTTTTTGACACCAATCGTTCGAGATTAGCTTCGGATTGCAATTGCTGTCGACGAAATTCATTCAACGGCCAATAGATGGCACACGCTAGAACGAAAAGTAATCCGATTAGTATTAACCACGCCTTGGCAGGGCTCATGGGCGTTACAGACAAACTAGTCATTAGAAACGTACCCTTACAACTAAATTAAACCTTTCGATTTCTTTCTCGGGTTCTCGGGTTATCGGTGAACGCAGGCTGGGAGATTCGAACATTACTGAACTGCCAAGGATTGCAACTACGTCTGAGGCATTAGAGGCAAAACCTTGCAAGACAAGTTCATTATCTTTTAAATGAAATCGTCTTATCCAAGCCGTGTCCGGTAAAATTTTTGATACTTCATCCAAAATGGCAACTACTGTCGGTTGCTGGCGTGAAAATTTATTGATTGTTTTGACTTGTCCTTCGTATAGGTGGAACCTTTGTTTTCTTTTATGGATATCCTCGCTAAACGGTGTAATACGTTTATTTTCCGCAAGCAGCCTTTCGTATGACCAGTGTCTTTTGATAAAAGGGGACACTAAGGCTGTTACAAAAAGTGTTAATATCAGTGTAGTAGCCATTATCCGCAATCGACTATGTTTGTCTGATGAAGAGCTTTCCAGCATGAAAGTACCACCGTATTCTGCTAGGTTGTCAGTGTTTTGAGCAACGAAACGTTGTGGTTTTAATCCCGCTTTCGTCGCCGTTTCATAGATCGCTGTCAGTTTTTTCTTGGGCACAACGTACACTAATAGATTGACATGAGTTCCTTCTGAACCAAGCACAAAATGATCAGTTTTAACTTCGTCATAGTGGAAGGCTGTCCTGCGTTCAATTTCACTCTCTAGTAATTGTTCTATTGAATGTTCAGCGACTTTTGGGATTGAAAGATGGAAAGTGACAAAATCTTCTTTGGGTATGAGGATAAACTGATCACCTTTAAGCTTATTTAATTTAGAGGAGAAATTTTTTTGATCTAGCTTACCAGACCAGATAATGCGTTTACCTCGGCATTGAAATAATTCAACATCTTCTTTTCCCAGGTTGACAAGCACAAACTCGCTTCCAAAACCCAAGGAAACGGCCAAGTTGGACTGGAGACCAGTCCTTATGCCCTCAAACCAAGAACGTAAATATGATTTAATATCCGACACGATACGAAACTACCTCAACATTTTTGGATAAGGTATAGCCTAGAAAAACGGCAAGAAGCTAGATCACTAATTTACTTTCCAATCTATGATCTTAAATGGACTTTCGGGATTCTCTAAAACTTCGATGTAAGCGTAAATAGAAAAGTAGGTTCCGGGTCCTTTAGAATTTGATGCAGCAATCCTATAAATTCTTTGTGGAGGAAACTTATTATAACTACCTTGATTTTTTTTGATAGCTCGTTTCAAAGTAAACGAAGCAGAGGCTTTATCAACGGCATCAGATCGGCACTGCAGCGTGATTTCATTCATTAGACGTTGTTTTATTTCAGCTTGTAGACCGGGTATAGACAGTATCTGGTTCGTGCTCTGAAAACTACTAGGCATAGTTCGCGCTTTCTTTATACCTTCAATAAAGTTTGCGTGTTCGGCGGATCCTAATTCAGTTAAAAGTGCATCTAAAATTTTTAGATCGCCTTCATTAATGTCCCACCGTCCGCATGCGTTATTGACAGCCACCTCGATTTTTCGATTGCCAACTTCAACTTGATACTTGTGGTTATTTCCATAAAGCTCTGTTGGGAATTCGTTATTTACTAAATGAAATATCGCTATATGGATGGCACCCTCTGCCTCTGCCTGGCTTTGAGCTCGTTTGATAATGGTTTCAGTTGTTTCAACAGCCGTAGAACTTAAATTCAGAAAGCTGAGAGTTAAAGTGGATAGTATAACTAAGGCAACCAATGAAAACATCATGGCTATACCTTGGTCGTTTCCCAATTGCACTAATCTTCTCTCCATATTTTGACAATAATTGGATTATTTCGCCCATCCCAAAACTTGATTAATTCTGGTAGCTTCGTGTTATCGACCCATCTCGCATGCCATTTTTTATTTTCTCTT
>CACITD010000047.1 GCA_902589475.1 uncultured Alphaproteobacteria bacterium
GTGAGGGGGTTGTCCGCAGATATTAAGAGA
This sequence comes from uncultured Alphaproteobacteria bacterium, assembly GCA_902589475.1. Classification (GTDB taxonomy): domain Bacteria; phylum Pseudomonadota; class Alphaproteobacteria; order Thalassobaculales; family Thalassobaculaceae. The sequence goes on from CACITD010000047.1 coordinate 31, forward strand.
GTAATCACATCATCTATTGCCTTATCAGTTTATTTCGACGTTAAATGGTATTGGTCATTCTTTGATGAGTAATTTCTATCGAGGAAAATATGTCTGATACAAGCCTTATGCAAAAAGGTCTTTCCGATCTTCTGCGACCAGATGATGTATTTGCAAAGCAGAGAAGCCTAGCAACTCAAATTTATTATGTTGCGTGGGCCGTCGAGATTTTAGCTGCCAGTATCGGCTTGATTGTTGCTTGGTCTATGGCCGCTGATGCATACAATCAGTTGGAGAATAGCGAAGGCGCAAGCCCAATAATAAACGCTGTTTTGGGGGCGCTGCCCTTTTTAGTTATAGCTATAATCGAACCTACTAAAATTCCATTGGCAGGAGGTCTCTACAAGATAAAGAAACTTGCTTGGAAACTTCTGATTTTGTTGACCCTTTTAGGGCTCACTTTAGTCACTTTTGAAACAATGTTTACAGGTCTAGAGCGACAGTTATCGAATATTACTGCTTCATTGACTAGGCAGACAAATGAAGCACAACGCTTAGAGCAACATTTAAGCTCGTTAGAGACGCAAAGGGATGAAATTAAGGGCGAGGGTGAGGATACGGTCCAGAGACAAATTAACAAAAGTCTGTCCGATCTGCAGACAGCCCGTGCAACACGTCTAAAAGAGCTTCAGGATGAACGCCAGATCCAGTTATCTACACTTAAAGAAAGGCTTGATAAAGCAAGGGATGATGAAGAAGTACTTTCATCTCGGACAAAGGGCAGTTCGACTACACAAATTAAAAGTCTTAACACCAGACGCAAAACTGTGGAAAACCAGATAATTCAACTACAAACGGCTTATGAAGCGGATGTAAAACGAATACAGGATTCTGAAACAGCGAGCTTGCAACGGAAACAACAACAACTGGCAACTGCAAAAAAAGATTTAGAGCAAGATAAAAGCAGAATCTTAGAAAATTCTGCTGCACTGCAGTTGGAAATGAAAGAGCTAAATACAAACCACAAAGCAAAAATTGAAAATATCGGTCGAGAATTGAAGGATGGTCGCGAAAAAATTCGTGCTGAATATGATTTAATATTTAGTAACCCTGAAGCATGTCATATCTTCAATGGTAATTGCGCCAAAGAAAAAGAAGAACGAGCCATCAGATATGAAAGCTTAGAGTCCGAGGGTAAAACTAACATCGTTACCGCAACACAATTGTATTCTGATCAAAAAAAATATTTAGAAGAGGAAATAGAAAGTAATAAAGAAGCCCTTGTAGCAATACAAAATGAGCTCAAACAATTTTTAATACCTCAAACACTGGGAACGGCCGGCGATATTTTAGTGGGGCGGCGGAAAAGTTTTGAGGACCAACTCAAAATCAAAACAAAAGAATTAGAGAACATCGATACACAAATTCAGAAAGTGAATGAAGATCTTAGCGGTACAACAAAGGAGCGAGCTTCACAGTTACAAGCGAAAATTAAAAGAATTGAGGGCGATGAAAATTCGATTAAAAGTAATTTTTCTTCGCAGATTAAAGAGACTAAAGAAAGATTTGATAATCAGATTGAGCAAGTCAAACAGAAGTTAAGCCAAGAACTTCAACGACTAGCAAACAAAAAAGCAAAGTTACCGTCTATAGATCAAGATATCGAAAAAACACGACAAGAGTTAGAAGAAGTTCTTCAAATCAAGAGGGAAAAATCACAAGCGAGCCAAATCTATAGAATGGCAGCTTGGTATTTTAGCGTTCCCGACATTAGCAAAGTAGAAAAATATCAATTAGATTTCGTTTCGGGTTGGTGGTTTGGGTCAATAGCGTTCCTTGTTTCTATAATGGGTACTGTCTTGGCTCTAACCTCTTACATCCTATCGGATCCAGAGGCGTTTAAAGACAGGCAAGACAAGAAAATCTTCCTTAGAGCAGGCAGAACCCTAAAGCTCTTCACCCTAAAGTTTGCCCAATTCGTTCGGGCATTTGTTAAGCTAAGTAATCATTTCATAGTATTGATTTTATCCTTGAGCAAAATTTTCAATGGGCTGCTTGGCCGCCCACTGCAGCGAAGTTTCCGTGCTTGGTCTGTCGCTCGGAGAAAACGGTTAAACAACCCTAGAGTGGTTATAAAAGAAAAGGAAGTAGAGAAAGAAGTGATGGTGGAGGTTATCAAAGAGGTGCCCGTTGAGAAAGTTGTTTTGCATGAAGTCCCAAAAGAGATCGTTCGCAAGGAATTGGTCTACGTGCCTTTGTATTCAAATGAGTCGGATGTTCTAGGTATCAAAAAGAAAGATCCAACAGACGAAGCTCAATGACTCATCAATATATTAGGTTATCGTCCAATTTGTTGAATACCGAAGCATCACGGATTTTTTGACTGCTGTTTTTATCGCATCATCGATGAACCATTCTTGCCCAAGAATTTCTAGGAAATCTGTCTCAGGAGGGACTAAATCAAAATTTATAGAACATAATTCGACAGCTAGTGCATAACCAATTTCTTTTTCTATTGTACTTAGTCCGTGGGATATTTTTTCTAATATCTGTCTGGTGGAGAGCCCGGCAGTGACAAGTTTGTCAAGCTCTGAGAGGGCAACATTTGCATCTGTGTCAGAAAGTTTATGTAGAATTGGGAAGTTCTTCCGATATTCATTTATTAAGTGCTTTTCTTCTTCGTGAATCTTCCCATCAGAAACGGCAGCAAGAAAAAGTATTTGGTACAAGGCTTTTGACATTTCCTGCGTCCTATTCTGTAATGACACTACATAGGGATTAGAAAACAACAGACCAATTATAAAAAGGTTAATCGGTTGGCTGAAGAAAATCCAGATCAATATTTAACATCTGACTATTCAGCAGTTGATAGACAGATCGAAGAATTGGCATCTAGAGAGCGTGTGCTCACACAAGCAAAGCGTTTTCAAAACTTTAGAAGCCTTGCGATTACTATTGGCATACTATCTGGCGCGGTTTCCGTCATCATAATTGCTATTGGTATAGCTGTGTGGCTGGTTATGACGCCAAAGATAGTAGAAGTAGAGAAAAAAATTATCGAAAAGCACTTTACTGAGAAGAACATCAAAAACACCAACCCAACACCTAGTTTAGTTTCTAAAGGTGAAATTCAGAACAACACTCAAACATCGAGTGCTGTAGTGCAAACACAACAGAGGCTTCCAGCGGGTAAAACATTTGGCTCTGGCACAAGTGTAGCTCTGATTTGGGACACTTATGATGATCTTGATCTAAGTGTGGTTGAACCATCTGGGACAAAGGTCTCTTATGCAAATAGGATATCTAAGTCCGGCGGTGTACTCGATTATGACAGAAATGTATCACGCCGCACTAGAACTCCTGTTGAAACAATAAAATGGCACGAGCAGAACACACCAACGGGACATTACAAAATATACGTAACATTTTACGCACGGGATAAAAGAGAAAGAGGAAAAAGTGTTAGTTATATAGTGACTGTGCTTGTGAATGGAGAAACCAAATCATTTAAAGCGACCTTTAACAGCTCAGAAATTAAATCCGTCCATTTAGTCCATCGTTTTTTGATAGATTAATCATAGACTTATCTAACTTTCCGCTTGAAACAAACTTGCCTAACTTTCTATGAATGCTAATAATTCTGGACTGGACAATTTATCTCTAGCAAAAATAAAAATGCCGTACAGTAGTCCAAGCGGCAAAATAATAAAGCCCAGTTCCCCTGTGATGGTCACAAAATAGGTGATTATGGCTTGAAAATAACCACCACCCAATAGATTAAATATTGTAAAATTATCAAAGTAGATATAGGAGCCTGTAATCAGCGCCCAGACAAAAAGAAGTCCAAAGTAAATATAGGGGGTCTTTTTATCCATTTCGTAATCGTTCAACCGATTAAGAAATCACTTGTTGAATGGGTCACCCAGCATAATCCAAGTGACCCACCTTGTGAACTAATGAACAATCTTTAACCTAGCGTCACTAGACATAAGCAAGTATCCAAGGACATCTGGCTCTCTGCCTTTCTCGAACATCCATTGAAACTCTTTCATATCAATATCACGCCAGTCCTTTATTATCGCAATACATTCTTCTAACAGGTCCTTTGCCTCTTCAAGTGTGTTTTCGTCATATTCATTTTCACCTTCTTCATCAAAATCATCATCCATATCATCTTCCAAGGAAATCACTAAGATCCGTTACATTGTCAGGCCACCAACGCCTGAAGTCTTCTCTGTCTAGGTCACTAGGCACGTACCATTTGCGCTCAATGTTGTCCCAACGTCCTCCAAGTTCCTTACAGTCATCTTTTTCGGCATAGGGACAGCTCAAGTAAAAACGTGTGTTTGACATATTCTAAATCCTTTTCCTTTTTAATAAGTTAGTTGGAAATATTCCATAGTGGCATGGCTCTGCATCTTGATAGAGCAGTACATAGAAGTTGTTGTCTCTGCTTACATGTACCCATCTATCGTCTGCCTCTGTTGTTCCAATCATTGACCGCACAACAATCCAGCCTTTGAGTAATAATTGCCTTTCGATGTCGCTTGTATCTTGCGGTAATGGCCTAACAGTCCAGTGATGACTCTCTTTTTCTAGAATGCGTCTAGCTTCATCATTACGTGGAAATAGTCTCACTATACTGTCAGTCGGATAGAGCCACTGTTGTTTAAGACAGAGCTGTTTCATTTACAGTCCTGTCATTTTCTAAAACACTCACCACACGATCTGTTATGTCAGATAGTTTTTGCATGGGGTCAGGTATTAAACCCATGTGAGTGAGAGCTTCTATTCGTGCTTCATTTACACGAACTTTTCTTTTTAAGTTTTCTAAATCAACATGCATTTTCATGCTCCGTGTTAGTTGCAGAGATGAAAGGCTGTGGGAGGATTAGGTGGTGTGCACTCTAATGCTCTTTCTTTCCTTTCACATAAAACAAGGAAAGAAAGAGCATGAGTGCATACGCATAAGAGGTTAGGTAATGGAGTGGGAGTTTGTTTACTTGTTATGGTTAGGCTTGATTACTATTCTACCTAATATTTTCGGTTCATAAGAATCACTGGTTACCCCTAATATAACCCCCTTTAAGTATTAAAGGGTTATATATAGGGGTACTGAATGGACGATTATGAAAGCTATATACAAGCAGATTAAGGAAAGACTACTAACCTTAGAATTGAGTTCTCAAACAAGGCGTAAGCGCACACCATCAGAACTAGATCAATTCGAAATATCCTTAAAATTCATTTTGGATAGAGTAATAGCAGCATACGCTGCTCATCCTTTTGCAACGGCACGTATACCAAAAAATAGAAACCTTTACGTGCAGTCACGCTATGCCATTCATGGGTTATCCTATCGGACAACTATTGATGGTGTGCTGCCACTGTTACTTGAAGACAAATTAATTGAGGTTGTAAGGCGTGGATTTTTCGATAAAGAAACCGGCAGAGGCAAGCAAACAGAGATACGTGCCACCAGAAAACTTACCAGTCAGTTAGCTCAGAACCGGTTTTTTATTCCTCGCCTTTTGAAGGGACAACCTCAAACAGAGACCATTCGTGTTCACAATGCTAAAAAACAAAATGTTGACTATGTTGATACAGAGCAGACGATTGAATGGCGTGAGAATCTTAGAAAAATAAATAATTGTTTGTTACGCCACTGGTCATACTTAGATCTTACAAAAAACGAGTGGGGCTTGCTTCAGCAGGAAGCCATGTCAAATGCGGAACACTTATACCTCCCAGTAGATGTATCCAATCAGACTATCTATCGCGTTTTTAATTCAACAAAGTTTAATGAGGGTGGTCGGTTTTATGGTGGTTGGTGGCAGAATATACCATCTAGATATCGTTCTATGGTCTGCCTCGATGGTAAAGAGACCGTTGAGCTAGATTATGGACAGCTAAATCCAACTATCATGTATGGAAAAGTAGGGTTGAGCATCGATGGGGACGCCTATGATATTGGTATCTCTAGTGACTATAGAGACGTGGTGAAGCAAGTGTTTAATACAATGGTTCAGGCTAAAAAGAAGCTTACCCATGCACCACGTAGTATTCCTATTTCTATGACGGGACTTAGATGGAAGGATCTCGTTGAGAAGGTCCTCGAGAGACATAAACCAATTAAAGAAATGTTCTTTGTTGGGATGGGTAACGCATTACAATTTGAGGATAGCCAGCTTGCAGAAAAAGTGATGTTACAGTTTGCTGAATGGGATGCAGGGATCTTGACTGTGCATGACAGTTTCATGGTCCATCATGGTTATCGTAACGACCTTGATAATGTAATGTCAGATGCATTCGAACAACAATTTGGATTTAAGGCAAAAATAAAATTGGAACCAAAATCATTTGAGCGAATAAGAAAACCCGGTGTTGTTGACGAGACTGACCTGTTGGAACTTATCGCTCGGGAAAATGAGTATGGTGATCTATTTGGCAATTAGGTAGTTCATGTTAACTGGCAAAACCAAACATAGTCTTCACCAAGAACTGCTTTAATCTTAAATACGTCACCTTTTTTTGCAACAACTGGCTCATCAAAAAGGTATATCGGTGTATCCCAATGTGAATCACATTCGCCGGGCTTATTCTCATATTCAATCTCTTCATAAAGATGAATCCAAATCCATTGGATCAGTCCCACGCATAAACCATCTTGGTTCGCACGTAATTCGATGATTTTTTCTTGTCCCACCGCCCCCTCCGTATCACAAAGGTTTATGTTAAAAGCATCTTTGGGATTACTCAGAAGTATTGGTTTATCTCTATGCTTAGAATTAAATTTTTTCTGGGATAACGAATTGAACAGCGATAAATCAAATCCTTGCACGCTCGCTACAGAGGTACTAGTGGAAATCTCTGGACTATTGTCAATCAAAGCGATTTTTATTTTACCCGATTGAGGAATCGTCCTTCCACCTTTTTTTAATAATCTTCTATTTGCATCTAATACAGTAGCTCTTACACCTTCCCCCACAAATTCAGAGGAAAAAACCTCTGAAATTATCAAATCTGCCTGTCGAGGCAAATCTACCCCGATTATCAAATTAGTTGATTTTTTGTTTATTACGCTAATTTTTTCCTTGTATCCGTTACTTTCTATAATCTCTTTTGCCGCCTGAGCAATAGTCTTTGAGGTTTCACAGGCTATGACCATCTCTGCACCACTTGCTGCCGCCATCAGAGATAACAATCCCGAGCCTGTCCCTATATCAAGTACAAAATCTCCATCACGAACCGCAAGTTTCAGTGCATCAGAATATGCATTATTTCGTACTTTATCGTTCATCATGGGAAAGTGCCAACTTGGCACGGCTGAATTAAGAGCTGAATGTAAATTCATCTTAGCTTGAACAAAATCAGATTTGAGCACTATTGCTCGTTTCAAACAGCCTATTGACTCGTCTAACCTTCCCAGTTCTCTTAGTGTCAAACCCAAATTGCTGTAGGCTTCTGCATAGTCAGGTCTCAACGCTATCGCTTGGTTAAAGCTCGCTTCAGCTTTGTCCAACCTGCCTAGTTTTTGTAGCGTGACTCCCAAGTTGCTGTGGGCTTTCGCATAGTCAGGTCTCAACGCTATCGCTTGGTTAAAGCTCGCTTCAGCTTTGTCCAACCTGCCTAGTTCTTGCAGCGTGACTCCTAAGTTACTGTGGGCTTCTGCATCTTGAGGTGCCAGTGCAACTGCTGTTTGACTCGCATTTACAGCTTCAGACTTTCTACCTGTTTGTTTTAGTACAGCGCCCAGTACCTTCCACGCAAACTGATGTTTGGGAAAGTCGTTAGTAATAGATACCGCTAGCTTTTCAGCTTCTGAAAATCTGCCACTCTGATAGTGCCCTAAAAGATTATTGAGTAGTTCTTGAGGTGGGCGGACACTTACAGTGTTCGGTTTCGAAGTTTTAGGAAAAAGTTGTGCCTCTAAGGAACTTAACCTGTCTGCATCCACTCCCTGCTTCTTTGCCTGCTCGAGGACTTGCTTAGCATTATCAAACTGTTTTTCTTTTATCAGGGCGTCAATATAACTCAGCCAAAACTGCTCTATCTTTGGATTAGCTTCCAACGCCGTCTTAAGAAAAGGCAGCGCTTCCTGTACTTTACCGACGCTGACAGCTAGCACACCCAAGTTGTGATTGACATCAGGATGTTTAGGTTGAACTTTTAAAATTGCGGTATACAAGCGATCTGCTTCTTGAATTTGGCCCGCTTTGTGCGCCTCTATAGCTTTCTGCAGTGCTTGGACTACTGTCAGTTTCATCTATTATTACCTAAACGCTTTAGGACAATCGTATTCTATGAATATTTTAGATGCAAACTTAACTGTAACCCCAAC
>CACITD010000048.1 GCA_902589475.1 uncultured Alphaproteobacteria bacterium
ACCAGAAATGATGATCTATTCAGGTGCACTTTTGTCAAAAATGAGAACAGTTCTGGAAAAGCTTGAGGTTTTCCCAACTCGAATGCGGCGAAATCTAGATTTACTTGGGGGACTTTTATTATCGGAGAAAATAATGCTGGCCTTAGGTGAAAAAATAGGCAAGCAGACTGCGCATGAGGTTGTATACGAGATCGCCATGTCTTCTTTCGAGAACGAAATACCCTTTAAGGAGGCGCTCATGTCCGATCAACGTGTTTCCAACCATTTAAAGGAAGAAGAAATTGTGGAATTACTTAATCCCGAAGCATATATAGGAGAGTCTGAAGAGATAGTAGACAAGGTGCTCGAAAAAAGTAATTAAAAACATGTATTTGCAATTAATAACTCAGGTGAAATAGTAATATATAAAAGTTTAGCTTTGGGAAAGTTTTGCTTCACGATGTGTGACATACGCTGTTGCGGCAAAAATGATAGCGCCACCAAGCCAAGTCCAGTATGTTGGTACTTCTCCGAATAGGAAAAAAGCCAGCGCAGCAACCATTGGTAATCGAATAAATTCAATTGGTTGCATTTGCGAAACCTCTGCCAACTGTATGGCTTTTGTGTAAAGCAGGTGGCCGAGTGTCCCAGCTGTAGCTAGTGCGACAAGCCATACCCAAGTCATAAGGTCGGGCCAATGCCAGAAAAATATAGCAGGAATTAGGGCAAGCGGCGTCTGAAATAGTGCCATGTAAATCACGATTATTTCTGGACGTTCCGTAGTAGTAAGTTTTTTTACAATCAAAACAGTTATGGCGATCGTTAGCGCATTAATTAAAGCGAGTATCGATCCAGTGGAAATTTCGTTGACGCCGGGTTGCAAAATTAAAAGCATTCCCAAAAAACCAAGTGTCAACGCTATTATTCGGCGCATTCGAATAGTTTCACCAAGTACTAGGGCGGCAGCAAAAGTGGCAAAAAGTGGAGCGGTAAAGCTTAGCGCTGTTGCCTCGGCAAGAGGTATCATTGTAATCGCGGTGAAGCCAGCAGCCATTCCGGAGACATTAATTAATGCCCTCACGCCATATAATTTCTTTTTAGTGCTGCGGAAAATGGTCAAACCATTTTTTGCAATAAATGGAATAAAAAATACAAGTGCTAATGCATTTCGAAAAAAAACAATTTCCAACGTATGCAGCGTCTCAGAAGACAGCCGAATGAAAATTCCCATTGTGGCAAAGAACGTCATGGCTATCGTCATATAAGTTGCTGCTCTGAGCGACACACTAGATGCCATTTTTGCAGAGCGAAAGATCACGAGTTTGCCATAAACGATATAATTATTTTATAAAACCGACGGGGTCTAAAGAACTTGTTCTGCTAAAAACCGTACTGTGTCTATACTATTCGTTCTAGCAATAAGCGTGTCAACATGTCGTTTGTCTGCGGCCTCTTTCCATTCAACTAATTTATCGGCCACACGTTCTTTGGAACCCACTAATGCGACTTGATCAACCAACTCTTGTGGTACTGCCGCGCAAGCCTCAGCTCTTTTTCCATCTAAAAAGAGATCCTGTATCTTAACTGCCGCGTCTTCAAAACCGATTCTTTTAGCATAGTCATTATAAAAATTTTTGTTCCTAGCTCCCATCCCTCCAACATAAAAAGCAATATTTTCTCGCGCCGGCTGGCTGGCTTTTTCTATATCATCATCAATGTTTACAATGCACATTGGCATAACAGCAAACTCATTGAGCGATCGTTTTTGTTCTGATTTTTGAAAACCTTTTTCTATATGATCAGAAAAAACGTCAAATCTGCTGGGGTCCATGTAAATTGGTATAAAACCATCTACTAACGAGGCGGCTGCAGATACACCGGCAGGGGAAATTGCGCCGGTCACAATTTGCATGCCACTATTGCCATGCAAAATACTTTTTAACGGAATTCCTAAGCCTGTGGAACCATCTCCTCTAAATGGAAATTGGTAATGTTCTCCCTCAAACTCGAGCGGTTTTTTGCGTTCTAAGATTTGTTTTATTATCTGAACATATTCACGTAATCGTGTTAACGGTTTTCCATATGGAACGCCATGCCAACCTTCGACTACTTGAGGGCCTGAAGGTCCGAGCCCAAGGATAAAGCGATCGCCAGATAAATGAGCTAGCGTTATTGCCGTCATAGCTACCATGGTTGGGGTGCGTGTTGTCATCTGGATGATGCCAGTACCAACTTTAATATTTTTTGTTAATGCCAGTGCCCAAGCTGCGGGTGTCACAGCATCATGCCCCCAGGACTCCGAAGTCCAAAGTGAATGAAAGCCTAGCTTATCCGCCTCTGTTATGAGGTTTTCGTCTAGGTCAAAACGACTGCCATTGCTACTGATAGTTAAACCTAATTTCATAACTCCCCACCTCCTGTTATGGTAATTGTTACCTTATGACACTAACCCGTAGAGATTAATAGATGAGGAAGTTGAAAAATAGATAGATATTTGAATTCTTGATAGGAACTTAGTTTTGGAGGATGAAAATGCGTTTGGGCTTATTTATGGCAACACAATGGCCAGCGGATGCTGAGCTAAAGAACGAAATTTCAAATTTATGTGAGCAAACAAGAGTAGCCAAACAAAATGGATTTTCATCGATAATGGTCGGGCAGCATTTTCTCTCTGAGCCACTGCAAATGATACAGGCAGAACCTCTAGTAGCACGACTGGCGGCTGAAGCAGAAGGCATGACGTTTGGTTTAGCTATTTTGCTACTAGCGATGCAGAACCCCGTCATTGTAGCCGAGAATTCAGCTTCACTAGATTGGATTACGGACGGGAATTATATATTGGGGGTAGGATTAGGATATAGGAAGGAGGAATTTCAGGCACTCAACGTTCACTTTGAGAGTAGGGTGGGCCGCTTGGAAGAGGCTGTGCCTCTTATTCGAAGGTTGTGGACGGAAGATAAGGTAGAACATCGTGGTGATCACTTTACAATAAGTGGGCTCGGGGCAAGCATCAAACCTAAACAGCCAAGCGGTCCCCCAATCTGGATTGGGGGAGATGTAATCTCCGCGGTAAAAAGAGCTGCTAAACTGGGGTGTCCATGGATCATTCCCCCTACTATGGCATTTAATGATATAGCTATTCGGATCAATGCCTATGAACAAACAATAAAAACATTAGGAAACGATAAGGTTAAAGGTCAGCCCCTTATTAGGGAATTAGCTATTGGAAGGACAAAACAAGAGGCTTTTGAAGTCGCCAGGAAACCTTTGCTTGCAAAATATGAGTCCTATGCAACTTGGGGGCAAACGGACACAAAGAAAGAGCGCACGCTTTCGGATACTTTCGAAGAATTTTGTAGGGACCGTTTTATTATTGGTGATGAACAAGAAGTTGTTGATGAAATATTGAAGTACAAGGAAAGTTTTGGCGTGGACAATCTTTTAGTCAGAGTCCAATGGCCAGGATTGGGGCAAGGTGAAGTTCTTAAGACGTTAGATCACTTAGGAAAAATTATCGCTACGGTCAGTTAATATAGTCATTCGGTGAAAATAAAAGTAATAGCTTTAGAGCCAGAAGAAAACTATTTTGAGAATAAGATAAAGTCATTTTTTCTGACTTATAAAATATATATAGTGATGGTGTATCGAGGGTGATGGTTTGAACTAGATGAAGACAAGCATCCTAAGCATACGATTTTAATACAAGTAATGGTTGGAGTAATTAATGACGTCAGTTCCAAAAAAAATAGGTATTATCGGGGGTTCTGGGGCTTTAGGTGCCGGATTGGCAAAACGTTGGGCGAAGTCAGGATATCAAGTTGTGGTCGGTTCACGAGATAATGCTAAAGCTCAACTCGCTGCGCAAAAACTTAATGAAGAAGCTAATGTCAATTCTATTGTAGGCAAAGAAAATAAACTTGCCGCGTCGGAGGCTGACTTAGTCGTCTTGACTGTTCCGTTTTCTAATCAGATTCCAAGTCTGGAACTCATAAAGGAAGAACTGACAGGAAAAATTCTCATTGATGTCACGGTTCCTTTAGTTCCACCAAAAGTCCGCACTGTTCATGTCCCTAATGGTGGTTCTTGTGCAAAAGCGGCGCAAGAATTTTTAGGTGATGAAGTAAAGGTGGTTTCTGCGTTTCAAAACGTTGCTGCTACACATTTAGATGACCTCGATCACACTATAGATTGTGATGTGCTTGTTTGCGGAAATGACCCGGCGGCCCGAGAAGTTGTTGTTCAATTGGCGGCAGATGCAGGAATGAAAGCTTGGCATGCTGGCGTCATTGCTAATTCAATCGTAGCAGAGGCGATGACATCTACATTAATTTTCATGAATAATCGCTATAAGATTGATGGTGCGGGCTTAAAAATTACAGGCACGCCAGGATCAGCTAGTTAAAAAACGCTTGTAATAATGGAACAAACGTTAACTCTCTACGCTGTTAAGGGTATTCCGTTGGTCAAACCTGGAGATGATCTTTTTGAAATTATCAATAAGGCAATCTCTAAGAGCAGTGAAAGACTTCAAAATGGTGACATACTCGTCATCGCTCAGAAAATTGTATCTAAAGTCGAAAACCGTATCATTTCTTTGAATGATGTTGAGCCTTCGAGAGAGGCCTTGAAAATAGCTCTTGAGACAGATAAAGACCCAAGGCAAATAGAATTAGTGTTACGGGAATCACGAGAGATTATTCGGCATAGGCCCGGCGTCATAATAGTGGAGCAAAACCTTGGGATCATTATGGCAAATGCTGGGATAGACCACTCCAATATTGAAAACGAAGGCGGCGAAGAGCAGGTCCTACTTCTGCCGGAAGATCCCGACGAAACTTGCAGAAAACTCCAAACTCAAATCAGGGAAACCTTGAACGTTTCAATTGGTGTTATAATAAATGATAGTGTAGGTCGTGCCTGGCGTGTAGGCACAACGGGTCTGGCTATAGGCGTTGCAGGACTGCCGGCTGTCGTAGATTTAAGAGGAGAGAAAGATATCTTTGGTCGCGAATTGCTAGTTAGCGAGCAGGCTGTAGCCGATGAACTTGCCTCAGCTGCATCTTTATTACAAGGGCAAGCATCCGAAAAACTTCCAGTCGTCATTGTAAGGGGGTTCAATTCTGACGCGCCACACCAAAACGCCTCTGCACTAATACGGGACAAAAAGATGGATATGTTCAGGTAAATGGATATTACGTCATGACCAGTGATGGAAAAGTTTGTATTTTATCCGGCGGCGTTGGGGGGGCAAAATTAGTCCTCGGAATGTCGGAAATCTTAGATCCTAAAGAATTTATAGTTGTTGCTAATACAGGGGACGATTTTGTTCATTTAGGCCTCCATATTTCGCCGGATATCGACACATTAGTCTATACTCTGGCAGGCATGGTGGATGAGAAGAGGGGGTGGGGGCTAAAAGACGAGAGTTGGAATTTTCTAGGCGCTGTAAGAGATCTTGGCGGTGAGACATGGTTTAATTTGGGCGATAAGGATTTGGCCATGCACGTAGAGAGAACAAAGGAACTGAAAGCGGGTGTTAGTCTGAGCCAGGTGACTAAAAAGTTATCCGCGGCACTTGGTGTGAAAATAGATATAGTTCCGATGGCCGATAGCTCTGTTGCTACGATGATTTTAACCGATGACGGTCCTCTAGCGTTTCAACATTACTTCGTAAGAGATAAGTGCAATCCAAAAGTAAACGGCTTTAAATTTGAGGGGCTGGATAAAGCGAGGCCAGCCGAAGGTATAAATAGGTTTAATGCAGAAAAGCAAAGAGCGTTATTGATTGCCCCGTCCAATCCGTTTGTAAGCATTGATCCAATCCTCGGGATCCCAAAACTGAGAGAAACTTTTATAGGTTCGTGCCACGTAAAGTTGGCAGTTTCTCCAATAGTGGGCGGTATTGCAATCAAGGGGCCTGCTGCAAAAATGATGTCAGAGTTGGGTATACCTTCAACTGCGACCGAAGTGGCGCGGCATTATCTTGGTCTAATTGACGGAATAGTAATTGACGAAGTAGATCGGGACCAGGCAAGTCAGATAGAGAGCCTTGGGATAAAGCCCTTTGTGACTAAAACGGTAATGTCGACTTTAGATGATAAAATAGGTCTCGCGACAGATTGTATCCAGTATATAGATTATTTGGCTGGAAAATGAAAATTTCAGCCTTAGTGCCAGTAAAAAACCTAGATACCGCTAAAAGCAGGTTGGCCGATGTCTTATCGCGGAATGAGCGCCGAATGCTCGCTGACTTAATGCTCAGTGATGTTGTGGAGGTAATATTAAAAAACCCAAAAATAGAGAAGGTTTTTTTGGTGGGCGATAAACAACTTTCCCCAAAGTCAGGTACCTTTATTATTCAGGAGAAATTCAACAATGGCTATAATGAAGCCATAAGTTTTGCCTTGAGAGATAAGCGTATCGCAAATAGTGATGCGATAGTAATTTTACCCGGTGATATTCCGTTAATCACGACTGAAGAAATTGAGAATTTTATTAACGATGCTCCAAAAAATGGGATTAGAATAGCTCCTGACCGAGATAAGGAAGGCACTAACGCCTTACTTTTGGCACCTCCAACGCTAATTAAAACACAATTTGGGAAATTAAGTTATTCTAGGCACCTTGAATTGGCAGAAAAGTGCTGTTCTAATGTAGAAGTGATAGATAGCGACGGTTTAGCTTTCGATATTGATAGCCCTGAGGACCTTAAAGATTTTTGTGGAACTGCTAGTAGCACCAAATCCTATGAGTTTCTTAAGAGAAACGGCATCGCAGCAAGTCTGCTAGATTAAAAAAATATCACTAGGTTTGAATGTAGAGGGACTTAGTTTGGATAAAGAATTTGACTGGCTGAAAGGAGATCGACTGAGTTCGATTGACGCTTTTTCCTTTGCGGAGACCGAGGACTTGTTTGGTCTACTGGAGTTGGCTGAAAAAGTGCGAGATCAAGGCTATGTAAGAAATATTACTTATTCTAAGAAAGTTTTTATACCGCTAACGCAGCTTTGCAGGGATGTTTGCCACTACTGTACATTTTCCCAGCCACCAAGAAATTTACAAAACGCTTTTCTTTCTCCGGACGAGGTTCTCGAAATAGCTATCCAAGGTAAACGAGCTGGCTGTAAAGAGGCTTTATTTACGCTGGGCGACAAGCCAGAGCTTCGATATGAAGTAGCGCGAAAAGAGTTAGAAAAGCTGGGGTGCAAAACGACATTAGAGTATCTGAAAGAAATGGCTGCCTTGGTATTTAAGGAAACGGGTTTATTGCCGCATCTAAATCCTGGCGTTATGTCTGCCGCGGAAATTACTGAGTTAAAGACTGTATCGGCCAGTATGGGCATAATGCTGGAGAGTTCCTCTGAACGACTTACGAAAAAAGGCATGTGTCACTATGGTTCGCCGGACAAAAATCCCCAAGTAAGGCTTGCGACAATTGAGGAAGCAGGACGTCAAAAGGTGCCATTCACCACTGGTTTGCTAATAGGAATCGGCGAGACAAGAACTGAAAGAGTTGAGACACTTTTAGCGTTAAGGGAGTGCCATGATCGTTACGGTCACATTCAAGAAATTATAATCCAAAATTTTCGTGCTAAAGAGGGAACTTTAATGGCTAATGCTGCCGAGCCTGGTCTAGAGGATCTCCAGTGGACAATAGCATTAGCTCGTTTGATATTTGGAACAAGTATGTCAATTCAGGCGCCACCAAACCTTTCTTACGGGGATGCACGCCATTTGGTCAAAGCAGGAATAAATGATTGGGGTGGGGTTTCCCCAATAACTCCCGATCACGTTAATCCCGAAGCACCGTGGCCGCACTTGGATAATTTAGAAACGGACACTGCTAAAGAAGGAAAGGTACTTGTAGAGCGTTTATCAATCTACCCTCAATATTTAAAAGACTTTAAAGTATGGTTAGACAAATCATTAGGGCCAGTTGCATTGAAGCTAGCAGATAGTGAGGGAATGGCGCGGACGGATGAGTGGGCTCCCGGGATAGCGGAAACATACTGTTCTGCACTGCCTAATCTAAATATCAATAGTGACTTAAGTTGTGATAGTGACCTGGATCATATTCTGAACCGGGCAGTCGCTGGTGAGCCATTGAATGAACAGCAAATCGTTCGGCTGTTTTCTGCGCGCAATCTTGATTTTCAAGAAGTTTCACATGCCGCCAATGAGCTCAGGCAGAAGGTAGTTGGGGATGAGGTTAAATACGCGGTTAATCGAAATATAAATTACACAAACGTTTGCTACTTTGGTTGTA
>CACITD010000049.1 GCA_902589475.1 uncultured Alphaproteobacteria bacterium
GGTGGGAAATACCCTATGGTAGCGTCAGCACATATGAGTATAGTGACCGCAGGAGTGGCCGGTGTTAAAAGAATAATTGCCGCCTCGCCACCATTTAATGGCGCACCCAATCCCGCAGTAGTTACTGCAATGCATCTTGCGGGAGCAGATGAAATTTATTGCCTAGGCGGCATTCAAGCAGTTGGGGCAATGGCCCTGGGGACCGAGACTATTTCCCCAATCGATATGCTAGTTGGGCCAGGAAATGCGTTTGTTGCCGAGGCTAAAAGACAACTCTATGGACGCGTTGGTATAGATTTATTTGCGGGCCCCACTGAAACATTAGTCATCGCTGATGACACCGTTGACGCCGAAATATGTGCGACAGATCTTTTGGGCCAAGCAGAGCATGGCCCAACATCACCTGCAATCTTAGTCACTAACTCTGAAGAACTAGCGAGAAAAACAATAAAAGAAGTAGATCGCCAGCTAAAAGTATTGCCTACAGCGGCCATCGCAGAAAAAGCATGGGCAGACTATGGGCAAGTCATTTTATGCGAGAATGAAGCAGAAATGCTAGAGGTCAGCAATGAAATAGCCTGTGAACATGTACAAGTAATGACACAAAATCCCAACTATTTTCTAGAAAACATGACTAACTTTGGTGCCTTGTTTCTCGGTCCTGAAACTAATGTTTCTTACGGTGATAAAGTGATAGGAACAAATCATACACTCCCAACCAGAAAAGCCGCGCGGTACACAGGCGGACTATGGGTAGGAAAATTTTTAAAAACTTGTACTTATCAGAGAATAACTTCGCCAGAAGCTAGTGCACTAATTGGAGAGTATTGCTCCAGACTGTGCGCAATTGAAGGTTTCGCGGGACATAAAGAGCAAGCGGATATTCGCGTCCGACGATATGGTGGCAGTAACAGCGCAGGACAAGATTAAAAAGCGTGACCGACTTTTAATAAAGGAGGAACAATGATCGAAAAGAAAAAGCGCTCCCTCGATCGATTTCGGCTTGATGGCCTGAGAGCATTAGTAAGTGGTGCTGGCCGTGGATTAGGCCATGCCTGTGCTCTAGCTCTAGCAGAGGCCGGAGCAGAGATAATTGCCTTAAGTAGAACGCTGGATGAGCTAGAAAAGCTTCAGCTAGATATCCAAAGTGATGGAGGAACAGCTGATATAGCTATTTGTGATGCAGCGAATCCGGACCAAATTAGCGAAATTGTTCCAAAACTTGGCCAAATAGATATTCTTGTAAACAACGCAGGCACAAATATCCCCGAAGCGTTTGTTGATGTCAGTCTAAATAACTTAGATACCATCTTAGATTTAAATGTGCGCGGTGCATTTTTGATGTCGCAAGCAGTTGTTAAAGAGATGCTGCGGCGAAATCATGGTGGGTCGATAATTCATATCTCCTCGCAAATGGGTCATGTTGGAGCCCCAAATAGAACCGTTTATTGTGCAAGTAAGCATGCAATTGAAGGTTTAACAAAAGCGATGGGTGTTGAACTTGGACCGCATGGTATCCGTGTAAATTCTGTAGGCCCTACTTTTATAGAAACGCCCCTGACCAAACCTTTTTTTGAAAACAAGGAGTTTACAGCCGACACAATCAGCAGAATTGCGCTGGGAAAAATCGGACAAGTAGAGGATGTAGCTGATGCCGTTGTTTACCTTGCTTCACCCGCCTCAGGGATGGTTACAGGAAGCAGCCTTCTAGTAGATGGTGGATGGACTGCGCGGTGATCCATGCCACGGATAGTTGTCTCAACGAACTAACTTATAGAGTTAATTCTTTCGGTTATTGGATAATTTTCTTTATTTTTCCAGCAAGGATTGCTTAACCCACACATCCTGTGCTGGCGTTTTTTGTGGGTGTCTGGCTCGAAGCTCGTAATACTCAAGGTAAGATAAATAAGTTTTGTATACTTTTCGAAGTTCTGTCACGGCATCTTCGTGCAAATCAATGCGAAGGTCTATATTTTGAATAATATCGTTTCCCTTTACTATCAGAGCCGCCGATTTTTCGGGCAATGGCAAGCCTTCGGAATTTGCTTGACCGCCAGCCCTTTTCCCAGCCTCTAAAGTAACGAGCAACCGCTTTGCTAGATCCCCTTCACCCGATTTACGATAAGCCTCACCCATTGCACTTACAACGTCTTCTGATTTTAATACATTACCAAATACCGCAAACCCTTCACCTACTTCATGGCCGGCCCATGTTCGGCAGTTTATTCCAGTATGCATTCCAACATCACCTGATAGATTAATTATTCCAACTTGGCGATAATCGAAACCAGGATCAGAAGCAGCTAAATCTAATATCACCTTTGATGGCGTACTATTTCTACCTAGCGACTCTAGAGCCAAAGGGCCCAATGCCGGGTTTGCAAAAGCCTGCGTAGACAAAACCACCTCATTGCCCATAAAAAAAGGACAATAGCCGCCTACCGCTATCGAGTAAGTAGCTATTCCCAAACCAATCCGGCCACTGTCTTGGCATTTTGCAATAACAGTGTAAGTCATGTGCTTATCCCCTTACTTTCGGTGTAAAATTACTGTGCACTATCAGTTTAATGGACCTGGCCATCTTCCTACAGCTGGAATAGAAATTGTCATCCGTTTTGTGACAGGCTGTATCAACTTTTTACTGCGCCACAAGATAAGCGCTACGATTAGGAGATTAAACACATTCCATATGAACCCATTCAGGAAAGCAGCCTCGTAAGATAGCGTAAGATCAAATATCTCACCAGAAAACCAACCGCCAAAGGCCATTCCACCTATTGTTGCCGATAGAACCAATCCTACGCGCACCCCCGCCTGAGAAGCAGGATAATATTGTCTAATTATAACAGCATATGCTGGAACAATTCCTCCTTGAAATAAACCAAATAAGGCCGACACTAAATATAGAGATATAATATCATCTGCGGGTAAGTACAAAAGTAATGAAATAGCTTGCAATAATGACCCTATAAACAAGGCCCAAGCTGGGCCTATCCAATCAGTGATAAACCCAAACGCTATTCTGCTTATAACTCCCAGCCCAAACATGAGAGACAACATTTCCGCCCCTCTTTGAGCGCCAACTTTTAGATCGACACAATACGCCACAATGTGAACCTGAGGCATAGACATCGCCACACAACATGCAATTCCTGCCAAAATGAGAAGTATCTGGAGTGTCCCAAGCGAAAATGGAGCTCGCGTTTCGCTTGCCATCCCTTTTTCTATATTCTCTTTAGGTGCAGCGGGGGGATTTCCACGCAAATAAAGCGCCAATGGTACCATTATAACAACACACACTAACCCTATTATCCCATGAGTCATTTGCCATCCTAGAGAATCTACTAATTCTCTAACAATTGGTGGCCATACAGTTCCTGCTATGTAGCTTCCTGTTGCTACCAACGAGACGGCGATACCCCTATGCCTCAAAAACCACAGGGAAACCGAAGAAATCATTGGTCCAAAAGTTCCCGACGCGCCAAAGATACCGATGACTATTCCTTGATAAACTAGAAATAGCCAAAAGCTTTCTACAAAAGCTATGCCAAAATAGCCAATCCCAAGACACAGAGCAGAGATAAGTGTTGGAGTAACAACTCCAAATTTATCCACCATCCGTCCCATGAAAACGTTTCCGAATACAATGCCCAGCATCGTCACTGTGTAAGACAGAGAGGCTTCACCGCGATCTAGTGAAAAATAATTTTGTATCTCGGGAAGCAAAATGACGGAGGACCACATGCCGACGCCACCAACACTGCCTATCACAAGAGAGGCAACCAGCCGCCGCCAGGCCACTGGGCCGTCTAGATCTATCTCTGTTTTTACTTCACTTGTATGAGTCATAAAGAGAAATCTTTCGCTAACCACTTAGCTCCGAACAGTCTCATGTTCTTCCCAAAAAAGGTTTGTCCCAGTCGGTAATAAAAATCATAACTTCCCAATAATTCAGATCCATTTTACTAACCGTAGCTAGTCTGTGAAACCGCCTTCAGAGCATCAAAATCTGGATATTCTTTGCCATCCGGTCTTAAAGCTTGAACAACGACATGATTTGCGCCGGCGCTAAAATGTTGTTCTAAGCAATGCATTATCCTCTTATCGCTGCCCCAACAAACCATAGCATCTAAAAATTTTGAAGAGCCCTCTCCCTCCAAGTCTGAATGCTTGAAACCCATCCTTATCCAATTACTAACATAATTTGGCCACCTCAAATAGCGATCCATTTGTTTTTTCGCAATGAACCGCGCATCAGATAAAGAATTTGTGAGACATATTTTCTGTTCAACACAAAGCCAAGCCTTCGGCCCTAAGACTTCCCGTGCTTTCGCCGTGTACTCGGGGGTCACACTGTAGGGTATCGCACCCTTACTTTTAGCAGCAGCCAACTCCAACATCCTTGGCCCCAATGCCGCCAAAATAATATTCCTATCCTCCATTCGAAGATTTGGATCGATACCGGCATTCTCTAGTTTTTCTAAATATTCTTTCATTGAGGAGACTGGTTTGCCAAATTTGTGGCCGCGAATTTCCTCAACAAAGGAAACGTGGCTAACGCCCAGCCCCAAGATGAATCTATTTTTGAAAAGAGCGTTCAAACCATCATGGCCTTGCGCGGACGTCACAGCATCGCGGGCATAAATATTTGCTATGCCTGTTCCCACTATCAGTTTGTTTGAATTAGCTAATAAATATGCTGCTAGTGAAAATGACTCAAAAGAAGTCGCTTCAGGAAACCATAGAGAGCCAAAGCCAAACTTTTCAACATTATTGGCAAGTAATGCCAGCTTTTCTCTATCCAAAAGATGCGTCGAAGCGAAAACACCTAGGCCACCTAATTTTATAATTTCTAGCTCCTTTCAGCATAGAAAATATTTGCATTTTTTTAACAAAGACAATTTAGGGAGATTTGTTTAACGGCCTTTAAAAATTGGTGTCCGTTTTTCCCTAAAAGCTGCGCCTCCCTCTTGTTGATCTTCGCTATTTCTAATAGTGAACAATTCTGCTCGCGCAAGCGCGTGAAGTTCAGATGGGCCCTTTGGCGTAACAGTATCGCGCACAAAACGTTTAATCATGCCGACAACCAATGGAGCACTATTCGCCAGAATTTTTGCGTAATCCATTGCTACATCAACCTGCTTCCCGACAGGAACGACTTGGTTAATCATACCAACTTGATATGCTCGTTGAGCATCAAAATGTTTGCCCGTTAACATCAACTCCATCGCTATTTTATGGGGTATGCGGGCCGCCGTACTGGCGATTAGGCCACCACAAAAACCTAGTTGGGCTTCTGGATAGAAAAAATCTGCATTCTCTGCAGCTACCGCTAGATCACAAAACTGCACTAAGCAATATGCTCCACCAACACAATATCCGGCTACTGCAGCAATGACTGGTTTATCAACAATCACTCCTACCCCGGGCATGCATTCCCAAAGGTCCGGGTCTGTTGGTGGATCCTTTATATCTGCTCCAACAGAAAAAGCCTTGTCTCCTGAGCTAGTTAGTACCGCACACTGGTCATCGGAATTTTTGAACCGAATGAATGCATCCCTGAGTTGAGCGACTAAGCTGTTGGACAATGCATTCATTTTATCTGGTCTATTTATTGTTATTAGCGCGATACGATCGCGAGATTCATATAGAACAAGTTCACTCGTCATCACTCATACTCTCTTCACAAGTTGTCTTTTAAACGGAATACTCTCTAGTTAGCAGCCAATTCAGTACGACCAAATCCTTCTTTTAGAATATCGGATAACGGATATAATGGAAGATATCTCGTCTTTTAATCATTTTTTGGATTACCCTAAAAGGAACAAGAACATCGTCAGCGTTAACAGCAGAGGAATAGAAGATGACTGAAATAGAAATTTCTCACCGAAATGACGATTTAAGTTTACGTGCCCACGCTGTTCTTCCGGGCGGCCATTTTGGCAATATGGCTAGTGACGTCATAATCGAGCGAGGGAAAGAAGGAAGAATTTGGGATAATAGAGGGAATGAATACGTAGACTTTCTTTTAGGATCAGGCCCCATGTTTGTTGGCCACGCACATCCTAAGGTTACTGAAGCAGTCCTTACTCAAGTACCAAACGGCACCACTTTCTTTGCAAACAATGAGCACGGAATAAAATTAGCTGAAGAAATCTGTGCCGCAGTAAATTGCATCGAACAAATTCGGTTTGTTAGTTCCGGATCTGAAGCGACACTCTATGCGATGCGAATAGCTCGAGCTTACCGAGAACGCGATAAAGTTTTAAAGTTTGAAGGCGGTTATCACGGAATGAGTGACTATTCTCTGATGAGTCTTGCACCAAAGACCCTCAGTAATTTTCCCCAAGCAATCCCAGACTCACCTGGGATTCCAAAAAAGGTTAGCGAAGAGGTTATCGTAGCACCCTTCAACGACACAGACATGTTCAAGAGTATTTTAGAGGAGCATCATGAACAATTAGGCGCAGTGATTGTCGAACCCTTTCAAAGGCTCATTCCTCCTGCCCCCGGCTTTCTTGAAATTTTACGGGACATGACACTGAAATATGATATTCCACTTATATTTGACGAAATTGTTACTGGGTTTCGGTTTGCTTACGGTGGCGCGCAGGAATTTTATTCGGTTACGCCAGACCTATGTTCATTAGGAAAAATTATTGGTGGAGGATTTCCACTTGCTGCTGTTGGTGGACGCAAAGATTTGATGCAACTCTTTAACAAAGACGTAGTTGGCGATAAACATTTCTTGCCACAAATAGGGACCTTAAGTGGAAATCCTGTTGCATCGGCTGCAGGGCTCGCAACCCTAGAAATATTAAAGCCGAAATCAGCATACGAGACTGTATTTGATACCGGCCGAGTGTTAATGGGAGAATTGGAAGCTGCTATGAAAGATTATGGTCATAGTGCGGTAATACTCGGCGAACCTCCCTTGTTCGATGTATTTTTTACGGATAATGAAATTTCTGATTACAGAGGTATTTTACAAGCCGATGCGAGGAAAGGAACTGCATTCAATAAGCTTCTCAGATCAAATCAAGTCTTTAAGGGCGACAGCAAGTTTTATATCTCACTGGCGCATAACGAAGATGACGTAAATCTTACCGTTAAAGCAATTAGAGAGGCGGCGCGTGCGCTTAACGATATTTAAATCAGCATGATTAAGCTGTGAATTTTACAACATCTGGCCGCCATCAACGGCTACCGTTTCTCCGGTGACCCAAGAAGCCGCATCTGAAGCTAGAAAAACTGCTAGCTTAGCAACTTCTTCGGGCCTACCTAACCTACCAAAAGGGATTGAACTCTGAATACCTGCATAAAGTTTTGGGTTGTTTTTTTTAGCATCGTCCCAAGTTCCACCGGGGAAATCAATTGAACCTGGCGCGATACAATTTACGCGTATATTTTTTGAGGCCAACTGAAGTGCCTGAGTTTTTGTATATTGTATCACCGCAGCTTTTACGGCGCCATAGGGTGGTGTCCGTAAAGATGATGTCAGTCCAGATATAGAAGAAGTATGAATGATAGAGCCGCCACCTGTTTTCTCGATAAAAGGAACAGCTGTCCAGGACGCCCTTACCAATGCCATCAAATCAACATCTATT
>CACITD010000050.1 GCA_902589475.1 uncultured Alphaproteobacteria bacterium
GCATGGGAGTAAGTCAGATTGTCTAGATGGACTGAGTGAGTCTTAAATTGAGTCCTGACGACAGTATGATGATTGGATGATTAATAGGTTAGTTTTAAGGATATTTACGAGTAGGTTAATGAGTAATCCTTATGACTTCCAGTAGGAGGTACTTTATTTTACATTTTTTCCCAATCTCCTGCTTGTTCAAAAGCATGAGCAACCTTATAAATCGTCATCTCATCAAAGTGCTTACCGACTAACATCATCGAAATTGGTAATCCATCAGATCTTCCGCATGGTATAGCCATTGCTGGATGCCCTGTAACATCAAAGGGTGCAGTGTTTGCTACCATCTCAAAGGCTCTTGCAAAGGTAGTCTCACGAGGGTCGTCTTGCTGAGGTAACTTTGTTGCTTTTATGGGTAAAGTCGGCATCACCAAAAGATCGTTTTGCTCAAGTACGGCATCATATGCTGACCGTAATTTACGTGATAAATTTTGAGCTTTTGCATAAAACTTACCCCTGTATGCATCAATGCCGTATTGACCTGTAAACATACAAATTTTCAATGTGTCAGAAAGTTCATCAGCTTTCGTTCGCCAATGCGAGTGGGCTTCCATAAGGGTTGGCGAATAAAGGCCCTTGTAATTCATACCATATCCATTACCAAGCATCATCTGCCATTGAAGTCCCTCTAGGGCGATTGGTGTCCAGATAACGACTCCGTCGGAATGCATTGGAATAGATACTTGCGTTATTATAGCCCCCATACTCTCCAATTTTTGAATGGCAGCATTAACTTTATCATCCACATCTTTTTCAGAATTTTCATGATTAAATCCTTCTTTGACTACGGCAATCCTTGTGCCTCGGATATCATTTCCTAATGCTTTTGTGTAAGGCGCTGTCTTTGGATTGTATTGTCGAGGATCAAGCCCATCTTCTCCGGCTAATACTTCTAACAATAATGCATTATCTTCAACGTTCCGGCTCATTGGTCCTGTATGGTCGATAGATAGTTCGATCGGCATTATGCCAGTATATGGAACTAAACCATGTGTCGGTTTCAAGCCATAAACACCGCAATAGGCAGCTGGTATCCTAATCGACCCGCCCTGATCCCCTCCGATTGCAAGATCCACTTCGTTATGCGCTAAAAGCGCGGCAGAACCTGAAGAAGAGCCACCAGCTGAGTATCCTTCTTTACGTGGATTAACTACAGGAGCTGGGCTTGAGGTATGACTACCGCCTGATAGGCAGAAATATTCGCAAGTTGCTTTTCCAAGTATCTTTCCTCCTGCATCGAGAATGCGAGTCACTATAGTGGCATCTACATCAGGCACGAAACCTTCTAGTGTCGATGCTCCATTCATCATGGGCACCCCTGCCACCATGACATTATCTTTTATAGCTATAGTTTTATTAGAGAGTTTTCCTTCAGAGGCGCCCGTTATCTCGGACTTCCAGTACCATGCATTGTGAGGGTTTTCTTCTTTCGTAGGTCGATAACCTGAAGTGCGAGGATATAAAACGGGCGTTATATTATCAGGCATTGAGTCGATTAAATCGTATCGATCGAAAACACCTTGCAGATTTTCTAGAAAGAAATTTACCTCATTTTCATCCATAGACATACCAAGGTTTTTTATTATCGTCGCGAGTTGCTCGTGATTTGGTCTTTGTATGGACATTGGTATTATCCTCTCAGAATGGTGATGAAATGATTATCATAGTAAGCAATCTATTTAATTAATCTTTGCAAATTCTATCAAAAATTAAAAGTGTCAGATGGACTGAGTGATTCTTTAGTGGAGTCCTGAAGACAGTATGATGATTGGATGATTAATAGGTAAGTTTTAAGGATATTTACGAGTAGGTTAATGAGTAATCTGATATACTGAGCACATTGGTAGACATAAAATTCCGCTATCGTAATTTGAGTTTAAAAATTTGTTTCTACACGTTGTCGATTGGATTAGTCTTGGTCAATCATAGTGATCATGCCAACAAAGATTTTAAATGAAGAATGAACGACAAAACAAATAAGATAAATAGTTTGCCCTCAGTGGATATTTCGAAGTTTTTTTCAGGTTCATTAAGAGATAAACAGGAAGTCGCTCAACAAGTTGCCAAGGCTTGTCGCGAAGTTGGTTTCTTATTGATATCTGGACATGGTATTTCCGAAAGTCAACAGGAGGCACTTAAGACAAAGACATTCGACTTTTTTGACCTACCGTTAAAAGAAAAGCAAAAATGGGGTCCTATTGGTTCTGCTAAACAGAGAGGTTATCAAAGAATCGAGACACGAAATTTAGCATCTACAATTGGAGAAATAACGCCACCCGATCTCAGAGAAACCATATTTATTGGTCCGATAGATGATCACCGCAGCCACTACGCAGAAACACCTGGGGCTCAAAATGCTTACGCAGAAAACATAATTCCCACTGACCCAGAAGGAACAAAAGAAGCTTTCACAGAAGCTTATAGGATTTTTGAAGAACTAGCTTCTTCTATTATGCGGATAATGGCACTAGCACTAGATTTACCAGAAGCGTACTTTTGCCCACTGATAAGCAAACACTTTTCTGTACTTGGCATTCATCATTATCCTGTCATTACGGAGCCGCCAAAACCAAATCAACTTCGGGCAGGTGCGCACACCGATTTTGGTGCAATAACGATACTTTCTATTCCAGGATCAGAATCTGGACTAGAGGTTAAAATGGATGACAACTCTTGGTTAAAGGTTTCTCCAAAAGATGGTGAGCTAGTCGTGAACTTAGGTGATATGATGCAAAGATGGACAAATGACGAATGGCGATCGACTCATCATCGCGTCACAGTTCCTAAGACATCAGATCCACAAAGTAGACGTCTTTCTATAGCCTATTTTGTTCACCCAAATTTTGATGCAAAAATTGAATGCTTAGGAAAAAACTTAAAATCTCATGATAAGCCAAAGTACGAGATAATCACCGCAGGTGAACATATTCGCCAGAAGATGGAGGCTAGTCTTCACAAATAATTATTATTTTATGCCCTAGTTCAAGTCTGCATCAATTACCTAAACTTATCATTTCTTAGGAAGACCAATCATGTCTCTAACGACCCTTGGCATGAAAATCTTTGCAAAAATGGATCCAGAAGCTGCGCATCGCCTCGCCATTAATCTTTTACGGTTTGGGCTGTTTCCTAGCAGCAAATTATTATCCAAAGACCCAATACTTGAACAGAACGTTTTTGGTATCAATTTCTCAAATCCTATTGGTCTCGCTGCTGGTTTTGATAAAAATGCTGAGGCGTTTGAGCCAATTCTCGCGCTAGGATGCGGGTTTGTCGAGGTTGGTTCATTTACGCCAAGACCACAATTCGGCAATCCAAAACCTCGAGCTTTTCGGTTATTGGAAGATGAGGCTGCAATCAGTAGACACGGCTTTAACAATGATGGTCTTGCAAAAGGCCTCGAGCGATTAGCACTTAGAAAAAAGAGATCGGGATTAGTTGGCATCAATCTTGGCATCAATAAGGACTCTAAAGCGCCAATTGCTGATTATGTAGATTCTATTATTCGCGCATCAGCTTACGGTGATTATATCACTGTAAATATTTCCTCACCGAACACTGAAGGGCTTAGAGAACTTCAAAATGCAGATAATCTGGATTGCTTATTAAAAGAAATTTACAAAGTAAAAAGCTCACCATTAAACGATAAAAAAGTACCTCCTATATTATTAAAAGTGGCACCTGATATAACTAATAAAATGGTAGAAGATATTATCAATCTTGCATTAAAATATAAGATTGACGGTTTAATTGTTGGAAACACCACTATTTCAAGACCCTCCAGCCTTCAACATCATAGTAAAAATGAGGCTGGGGGATTAAGTGGAAAACCACTTTTCGAACTTTCCACAAAAATTCTGGCTCAGTTTTATATCCTTAGTGAGGGGCGCATTAATCTTATTGGTTCAGGAGGGGTGGATGGTGTCGAAACTGCTTATGCCAAAATCAAAGCTGGTGCTACTTTGATACAAGTTTACACTGGGTTAATGTATCGTGGACCAGAATTATTCAGGATTATTTTTGATGGATTAGGCAACAGCTTGAGGGAAGACGGTTTTGCCAATATTAAAGATGCTATCGGGGTGGACGCTCATATATGGCATTGAGTCTGATCAGCTTATATTTTAGCTATTTACGAGTAGGTTAATGAGTAATCCTTATGACTTCCCATATTAGGGGGAGCCGAATCTAAAAGCGATAGCGGCCCCTCGGTAGAAATCATATGATTACTGGTGTGGGCTACTTAAAGTTATGCACGAGTAATTTCTCCACCCTTTAAATTTTTCTTGGGATAGCGGGTGTGTCATCAGCATTCAAACGGTGTTCATGAAATACCGTATCTGTCAAATTGTAGCATATCCAAGGAAGTGCCTCATCACTGTAGTAATGCATAGATACTTCGATTTCCTCGGGCTTATCCAGTGTGCCAATATTAATAACTTGTAGTTCGGGAAATCTCTCCAAAGTGGAGCCGATACCAGTCCCGCACCTCCCACAAAAGCTCGGCCATAGCGCTCTTCCATGTTCAGATATTATATGCTTATAGGTGGATAAAGTATCGCCACTTATCTTAAATGATGAACGATTTACACCGATTGCGCTTCTAAATGCTGCGCCTGTAGCTTTCTTGCAAAAATTACAGTGACAAGCGTAAGACCTTAATATTGGACCTGTAATTTCATACCTTATAGAGCCACATAGACAGCCCCCTGTGAGAAAAAAATCAGCCATCACTTGCTCCAGATATTCTCAACACTTAAGCCATTTAATCATATAAACCTTTTTCCTCTTTCGAGATTTAATATCTCTGGCTCTCCTAAAGAGTTCACTAATTCCGTAAAGTTTATCCCTTTAAGCGGATCAGTTCGTCGCTTAAATGTATTCGCAACAGTCAGCAGGGAAGAGAATCGTTGCCGCTCTTGTTTATATTCAAAAGAATAAAATAGAGGAACATCATCTTCAGGGGGTATTTCATAGTCCTCGGGGTAGTCTTTCATAAAGAGTATTGCAGTTAACGGCACCGACAAATCACATGAAGTAACGCAATGTTTTGGCAAAATATAAAAGACGTTACTTTGATAAGCGGGGTGCTCTACCGCAATTAATGACCAACATTGATTACAATATAAACGAATAGACCGTCCGTCTTCACGAAGCTTATAAGCACTCATAGATTCTTTGCCTTTGATGGAAATTATATCAGCAGGAATATAGTAAACGTGTGGCAACTGATCTGGCTTCACTGTACAGATGTTAGGTTTAGTTGTTTTCCTAGATGATCCCCATTCAATACCTTGTCGGCAGTCTTCACAACCGCAACGAAAGTATTGCACTGCACGTTTATCCGCCACGGTTATCTCGCATATACCGCAGTGGCAACCAATAGTTCCAGATTGGGGATTTGACATATTTCGTTCCGTTCAAGGTTGTAAGATCTATTATTGGTCGGCTCTAATCAAATCGAACACCAACTTTATTTTCAAGTTACCGTTTTTTTACATCTCTCTCCTATTCTCCTAGGTATTTTTAACACAGTTGCTCCCAAACTGATGATATACTGATTTTGCCAATATTTTCTTCATCATAAAAAATAAAATTGTTTAGTAGTTTTAAAATGGGAGGTTTAAATGGAGGCTGAATTTCTAGCAGAAATTGCAACAATTGTTGGCGCAGTTTCGATACTATTGACGTTACTCTTTGTCATCATTGAACTGAAAAATAATGTAACTCAAGCAAGGGCAGCCAATATTGCCTCCAGAGATCAACAATACAGTCAATTTATGAGGTACTGGTTTGAAGAAGAAAACTTTGCCCTTATTCAGAAAGGACGTAAGGATTACGAGGCCTTAGACGACAAAGAAAAACAAAAGTTTGAATATTATATCGACGAACGTGTCAGGATGTTTTCTTTCAGCTTAAGTACGGGCCAAGTATCCTCTACACCACAATTCCATTACAAAAGGATCAAAGAATTCTTCAAATATCAGGGCTGCATCCAATGCTACGAGCATCTAGTTGCAGAGAAAGTAATACCGACTGCCTGGCAACAGCATATACAAGAAGCATTGGAATGATTGATAGCTTATAGTTGGGTATTTTGCTCAGACGGACATTTTTGAATTCGAACCAAAACTTTTGGAGGATGTATGGCAATTCAACAGAGTATCATTGACGACATATTAGAGGGAAACCATCGATGGAACTCAGCCAACGGAGAAGCAATTGAAATAAGGTATGGGTTTTTTGGGGATATAGCGGACTATCCTGGCGTTTATCCTAATTCGGTGACCAACACGAACTTCCAATCCATGGAGCCAAGTACAAAAGCTAATTTCCGATTGGCCTTAGAAGAGATAGAGTCCGTCTCAAATGTTACATTTGTGGAGGCTACCGATAATGTCCAGATTGTGGTGGGCCATGACCAGTCTAATTCTGATAACCCCCCATCCTATGCTACTTTTCCGTCTTCAGCAGAATCTCATGTTGGTATAATATCAATTTCACCTGTTCAATTTGGATTGGATCATAGCACCAATCCTGGATCACCAGTATTCTTTGTCATGTTACATGAGATAACTCATGCGTTAGGTTTAGATCACGCATTCGATTTCCCTGCATATTTTACTGTAATGGGTAGTGGTGGAAGGAGCACTTTAATCATCGGAGAACCCGCTGCCGAAGAGTACCCGCTAACATTTACTGATGGCCCAACATTTAGCTCAGCCCCATTTGAAAACAGTTTTAGGCTCAGTCACGTCACCCAGTCAAATTTAGGACAGTATGATATCCTTGCATTACAACAACTATATGGTCCTAATAACGCATTCAACGCGGCAGACACTGTATATTCTTGGGAAGAAAACCCAAGAATAATAGAAACGATCTGGGACGCTGGCGGTGTTGATACAATTGATACCTCTAACCAAAATTCCAGTTCATTAATTGACTTAAGAGCGGGGAATTTTAGCACTATAGATTTTGGGAACGAAAACTCCAGAAGTGGTTACGGTAAATCTGGAGGTACTGCTATAAGTGGAAATTTAGACATCGCCTTTAATACAATAATTGAAAATGCAAATGGTGGATTAGGAGATGAT
>CACITD010000051.1 GCA_902589475.1 uncultured Alphaproteobacteria bacterium
CAGCTTTCGCTGCCGCCGTTAGGCGTTTGTGGGCTGGACTTTCTCTTCAGCATAGTTCGACTACCTTAGCTGCTGCCCGTAAAGTCTCTACACCTTCCTCGTTGTATTTTCGAGGCTTGGCACGGGATTGCCATTTTAAAGGTTTCCCCGTTTTTGAGCAGTTCTACTCCTATCCTTTCGCATAGGGCACTCAAATTGATTCAAGTCTGTTGTGTATACCAATTCCACCACGTCCGCGGCAGTTTCTTTAAAGCGCATTTTTATTTCTTTTGCAACAACACGTGATGATTTTTTCACGTTTTAATTACGCAGGAACTTATTAAAGCTTTCTTATAATTTTATTCTGCTGCTTTTCTTGTTTCATCGCTATAGACAGCATACCTCCACTCTGGATAGCACTCATCCGTTCCATCGCAGATAGAGAAGAACTTTTGTTGTATAGATTTCGTCATATTGCCAACTATACCTGTTCCTATATTGCTTCTGTCGATTGAAAGTATCGGAGTTACTTCCCAAGCTGTTCCGCAAAAAAAGGCTTCATCCGCAAGAGAAAGTTCAGACCGATCAATATCCCTTTCAACTGGCTCAACGTTAAAGTGATCCTTTATTATATGCAAAATAGCGTCTCTAGTGACACTCTCCAAGATATCGTTTGAAATGGACGGTGTTATTGGAATGCCGTCTCTAACGATAAAGAAGCACATTCCTGGGCCTTCAGATACTTTGCCCCGCGAATTTAAGAATATAGCAGTATCATAGCCATCTGCCTCTGCTTGGACTGTTGCTAAACGTCCATTGTTGTAATTTGCATTGCACTTTACTCGCATTGGCATTGCTTGATCCGGTACTCTCATCCAGGAGCTAACTTGTGCAGTGACCCCACCAAGTACACGTTCACTCCTAGGGCGTTCTTGTGCGGTGATCGATAATCCAATAGGACCACAAACACCTGGCCCGCCCATCCCTGATACAAAGACCGTAGTCATAATATGAAGGTTTTCACCCCTAAAATTATTTGCTTTGATTAATTCGACAGTTTGTTGAGTTATAGACTCTCCTGTCAGAAGTTCGTTGAAGCGCATAAAACGCTGAGAGAATTCGAGCCGGCGCATGTGTTCTTCCATGCGAAATAGATACATTTCTTCGTTAGATTGATTCCAGTAACCTCGCAAGCCTTCGAAAACCGCCGTTCCAAACTTAAAGCCTGCTGAGGCTACGTGAACTTGCGCTTTATCCCATTCAACTATTTCACCGTTCAATGATGCAAATTTAGGTGTTGTCATAGCAAATTCCCTTAGTTAGCTCGTTGCCTAAAGTTATTAATAAGCAACGGCCATTGTAATTATGGCAATAAAATGCCATCAATAAATAAATTTTAATAAATCTGAAAATCCGACGAGATCTTTTGTCTGTTATCATGGACGTTCGTTTTAACAGACCTGTCCACACTTAGCATAGACTTTATTTTAATTTAATGAAACTCGATGAATGATGTCCCAAGAATTTGAAAATTATTATTTGCAAACCAAAGGCGCGTCATCATGGGAGACAATAGAGGAGGCTCAAAAATTAGATAGCTTGGTGGTGAAACTAGAAGATAAAAAGGCTGATTTCTCAGGCTTTAAAGTGCGAATTATTGGGGCTTCTTTCGACGAGGAAAACAGCATCTGGAAATACCAGCAATTATTTTTTCATGATCTATCTATTGCCAACAACGAGGCCGAGTTGGTGAACCCACACCTTGATACAATGGTTAACGAAACTTCAGGAAAAATGGAGGTAGCATCAGCCATTGAAAATCCTGAATTGGTGCGTGGGAGCGGTATCCGTAAAATTTCGAATCCGAACTTTCTTTATGTCATTTTAGTTGTAGGTGGATTGATTACGGCGATTTCCTTTGGTGTAAGACATGGTTTTGGAATTTTTTTAACACCTATATCACTTGAATTTGGTTTTGGCCGCGAGATCTTTGCATTAGCGATAGCGCTTCAAAATTTAGTTATGGGATTTGCTCAACCTTTTGTAGGTGCGTTTGCAGATAAATTCGGCGCATTTCGTACAATTATTTTGGGAACACTATTTTATAGTGCAGGTCTCTTCGTAATGGCTTTCTCAACTACTCCTGATATGTTTTACCTCAGCGCGGGCGTTTTGGCTGGCGTAGGTCTTGCTGGATCAGGACAATCTTTAATAATGCCAGCAGTAGCAAAAAGATTTCCTGCTGAGAAACGTTCTTGGGTTCTAGGGGTTGTTGGAGCCACTGGTTCTTTGGGAGCCTTTATTGCCTTACCAATAGGTCAATATTTTGTGACGAATGCAGGTTGGAGCGAGACTTCATTGATCACTGGCTTTTTAATTCTTGCCATAATTCCACTGGCATTGGTTTTTAGAAGTTCGGCATCCTCTGAGAGTGAAAAAACAGATCAAAGGGTGTCCATGAAAGAAGCTTTGATTGAGGCCGTTAATCACAATAGCTTCTGGTTCCTGTGTGGAGGGTTTTTTGTTTGTGGATTTCACGTTGTGTATATAGGTGTTCATCTTCCTTCTTATGTAACCGATCTTGGATTATCAGCAGAGACTGGAGCATGGGCGCTCAGTATAATTGGATTGATGAATGTTGTTGGAGGTTATTCCGCAGGAGTCTTAGGGGGGAAGTTTCCGAAAAAATATTTATTAAGTGGTTTGTATTTGGGACGCTCTCTTGTGATGATTGGTTTTGTACTTCTTCCACCATCTGACATTTTTGTTTTAACTTTTGCGGTTTTTATGGGTTTGTTTTGGCTGAGCACCGTGCCGTTGACAACTGGATTAGTAGCAGATCTGTATGGTACTCGTTATATGACGATGCTGTATGGAATCGTATTTCTTTCACATCAGTTAGGTGCATTTTGTGGTGGATGGCTTGGAGGGTACATTTATGACACCACCGGATCATATAATTTAGTTTGGTGGATATCGGTCGCCTTGGGATTAATTTCTATGATTGCCCATTGGCCAATTCGCCCAGTAACAAGGAAAGAGCTGTCTGCTGTCGTTTAAAGTTTCTCCTAGCAAAAACTTATTTGAAAATTTTGTTGAATTTATCAAGAAACTTGTTGCGAGCGGTGTCAGCTGTGCAAGGCTTGATTTTTATTTTGGGAATTTTTCTGAAATTCCCAAAAAACCGTCTTGCCTCTGCCTCAGAAAAACCAGCTAGTTGCGTAGCCTCTAAATAAGCAGCAAGACGGTCGGATTTTTTTATTAGTTTGGTTATAGAATTAGGAAGGACTGAAGGTAGACCCACCCGAAGGTGTATAGCCTCTTGAAGACGCTGCTCTACGCTTCGATATTCGTCACCAATCACTGCTTTAAATGGACTTATCATATCACCTATAACATATTCAGGAGCGTCATGAAGAAGGGCTGCCAACCGCCATTTGCTGTGTTTCTCAGATGAATTTTCAGTAAACAATCTCTCGACAAGAAGGGAATGTTCAGCAACTGAATATGGTTCTGTGCCGTTAGTTTGTCCGTTCCATCGAGTGACTCGCGAAAGTCCAAGGGCAATATCGGTAATTTCAATATCTAGCGGTGAGGGATCTAGTAAATTTAAACGGCGGCCACTCAACATCCGCTGCCACGCTCTAGGACTAGCGCTCTCTTTTGTTTTACTCATTTTTTCCGTATTCTTCTTTTAATGGTTCTACCTTTTTTATTAAAAAAATAGAAACTGAGTAATAATATTGAAGGAAAGCTTATAATAATTAAAACCCTATTAAATACTCCAATACTTTTCGTCTGAAAGTTTTCAAGTTCCATTATTGTCAGGCATCTTTCTCTAGATGCATTCTCATAATATAACGTTTTACATTTTAATTTCTGTATATTGTAATTTCTTAAAGTTGAAGAAGAAAAATTTTCCCAAGTGTATGAAACAGCTATAACACTCCCAATTATCCAAATGGTTGAACACGTGATGAGACAAAGAAGCAAAATGTTTTTCATATTTAGTAAAAATATCCGTTCGTTTTGATAAAAAGTAGAAATAAATGGATATGCACGTTTACTGTTATTATTTAAAACGTAGTATCTGTCGATTGAACAATGAAACCAACAGGTTTTGACGAGCAAAGAAATTAAATCATGAATTCTGCGCCTAATTTAATTAATGAAGGCGAATACGCCAACGTTAAAGGTAGCGTTTGCTGATTTTATCTCTTTTCTATCCATTAAGAGGTCGGTATAGCTCACTTTTTTAGCCATTTTTACATTTATTTATTACCCCCGTTATTTCCATTTTTAAAAACCGCCCTAAATGTTTCGTACACTGAGCTCGGGCTGTTGATGGCCGTCTTTAGCGGCACAACCGGCTTAACCCAAATACCTTTTGGTTTCCTAGTAGATAGATTCGGTGCAAAATTTATACTCATCGCGGGACTTGCCGTCGAAGGTATAGCTTTTAGCTGCATGGGCTTCGCTCCAGGGTATCCGTTTTTAGTTGCTTTGATGTTTTTGGCTGGTGCCGCAAATGGAGTTTACCATCCAGCAGATTATGCAATCTTGTCTGCATCGGTTTCAAAAACGCGTATGGGTAGGGCGTTTAGCCTGCATACATTTGGGGGTTACGCTGGCTTTGCAGTCGCGGGGCCGATAATAATATTCCTAAATTCTACAATAGGTTGGAGTTTGGGTCTATTGATATGTGGAGTCGCTGGAATAGGAACAGCGTTCATATTGATGTTGTATTCTCGTGACTTGAAACATACTGTCCAACGAAAAGACAATGTCATTGGTCAAAAAACCAAAACTAAATCTTCGGCTGATAGTGGTGTAAAGCTACTTTTATCTCCGCCAATTTTGATGTGCCTAGTCTTTTTTACGCTTTTGTCTCTTGGTTCCACGGGTATAGCTAGTTTCTTAATTGTAGCACTTGGTCAGCATCACGGGACAACTGTTGAAGCAGCGACGCTAATACTGTCAACTTATCTGGTACTGGGCGCAGTTGGAGTTTTGTTAGGCGGGTTTGTTGCCGACAGAACGCGAAAACATAATGCGGTTGCAGCATTTTGTTTTTTGTCCACGGCATTGATCATAGCGAGTGTTGGGTTTTTTAGTTTAGGTTCCTTTCTTCTTTTTATTCTTCTTGGGGTGATGGGATTAATGCACGGAGTGATTATGCCTTCCCGAGATATGATTGTCCGTTCAGTTACACCGGAGGGTTCATTTGGGAAAGTGTTTGGGTTCGTAACGTCTGGCTTTAGTATTGGGGGAATAGTTGCCCCGCCAATCTTTGGTTGGATATTAGATCAATCAGAGCCATCCTTTTTATTTTTTGGCATAGCTGGAATTATGCTTTGTTCAATGTTGACAGTCTTTACCTCGGGGCGCCCCCGCGCCAACTAGTACTCCTTCTAGTTTTTCCTAGCTGTTGCTCTCGTGACCATACATATAGACCACTCGCAATTATTATGGCAGTTCCAAGGCATGTCCAGCCATCTGGTGCAACGTCAAATACAAGAAGACCATATATTGTGGCCCATATAATTTGAAAATATTGAAACGGAGCAAGCATTGAAGCCGAGGCTCTCTGATAGGCCTTTATGACAATATAGTGTGAACCTCCGCCAATTGCTCCAATGAAAAGTAACATTAAGCTCTGGGAAAGCGTTGGTGTTTGCCAATAATACCACACTATCGTTGATGAACCTACCATTCCAACCAATGCTGTGTAAAACCACATAGAGATCGCGGTTTCTGTGAAACTTAATGTTCGCGTTAATATTGTGAATAAGGCAAAGAAAAAGGCCACACCAATTATTAAAAAATAAGCCCAGTGTATTTCTTGAAATCCTGGTCTTAAAATAATTACTATACCTATGAAGCCAATAATAACTGCTGACCACCGACGAATACCAACTTTTTCTTTTAACAAAGGAATAGAGAGCGCAACAACAAAAAATGGAGAAATAAACATTATGGAGTTTGCCTCTGCCAAGCCAATATAACCTATGGCTGTAAAAAATAAGCAGGTACAAAGTAGTAGCAATATTCCTCGAAAGATTACTAATTTAAAATTATTCACTTTAAATAGCTTGTTTATTTTTCTCCCTGGAAAAAGAAATAGCATTAGTAAAAAGTGGGCCGTAAATCTTCCCCAAACAACTATTGCAACAGGCAAGTCCTGCCGGGCTAATTTTACAACTGTATCTGATGATACAAACAAAAACCCAGCTAGAATAGCGAGTACAATGCCCAGCATAACTCCATTGTTATCAACGCTAGGCTTGTGAATATTGGCTGATGTGTTGTTGTTCGAAGTGAGCATCTAAGTTTGCTTCATTATTTTTTGACTAAATATTATTCATGGCACGCATTTATTTAATCGCACAGCTTCAATTATCCATGCGTCCCGTCACACCAGCGAGATATACTTATTGCTTTTCTGTAAAAGTAATATTTCTTGACTTTTGGACCATCAGCTAGGGACGTGCCCGCTCCCCTTTGCAATACTGGCGTTTCGCTTTTAACTTCTTGCAAAAATTGTTTGCGTTTGCCTTCGTTTTGAATGGAACAGCCATAAGACGGATGAAAGTTCCCTTTTTGCCAGCGTCAAACTCTGTTGTTGCAAATTTTAATCCTCGTAGTTCGTTCGAAAATTTCTTTTTTAATTGTTTCCATCCACGTTTTGCACCATTTAAAGTC
>CACITD010000052.1 GCA_902589475.1 uncultured Alphaproteobacteria bacterium
TCCTAGAATCTCAGGTTATGAATTCATGGTCAACAGGCACAATAATTACTACCCTTTTTACTACCCTTATTAATCTGAATATCTCAGGACCTAATCTAACTTATTCATACAATTAATCAGACTAGTCTAGTCACCCCGTATGCGGTCGCCATGGCACCCTAGTACGTTATATAGATCTGGTTATTGGCACTTATCCAAAATAACTCGTCAACATCTAGAGTGTGTCCGAGAGTCCAAATAAGAGTCACTGAGTCATGGTTAAGTTAATCTGGTATGGGAAGTGAGTCAGATTGTCTAGATGGACTCAGTGAGTCTTAAATTGAGTCCTGAAGACAGTATGATGATTGGATAATTATTAGGTTAGTTTTGAGGATATTTACGAGTAGGTTAATGAGTAATCCTTATGACTTCCCATATTAGGGAGAGCCGAAGCTCCAAGCGTAGGCGATCCCTTGTTAGGGTATATATGATTTACTGATATGGGTTACTTGAAGTTAGAGAAGAGGACTTCTTACTGTATCTTATTCCTGTTAGATAATGATAGATTCTCTAATCTATTTAAGATCTACTATTATTAGGATGGATCCTCGACAGGTAATCAAATGAGAAAACTATTCATACTAACTATATTCATATCATCATTGATGATCTCATCCATGGCTCATGCTGAATGGACTAGGGTGGATCTTCCTAATGAAACTGATTTACAAGCTAAGTTGGCGGGTTATTTAGGAGAGGCCTACTACATAGACTTAAATAAAATCATCTCGAGGCGAATTTGTTGTGAAATGCTCTCGAAATATCGCGTTCCTTATTCCACGATGTTGCGAGATTTTGGTGGAGGGAATCAAACGTGAGTTATCTAATTTTTGTATGGGTAGGTGCCTTAATATCCATATTTATAATAACTAGAATACTATTATGGGTAGCAAAACGGTTCTTTTCAGGAAATCAAAAAATATTCATAACTTATTCAATCTCACTAATATTAGTACTTTTTCTTAGTTCAACTGGTTTAGGAACGGGATCATTTACGGATAGGATAGCAACAATTCATAATTCGGTCCCAGAAGCAATGATGAATAATTTACCTCCATTAATATTTTTGTTGTTGATAGATCTATGGAGAGAGAAGCGACGATCCAATAGCAACTGACATATAAATCGATAATAATTGTTGGATACAACGAACAAATAGTGGACCTATTAAAGGTCAACAATTTAGATATCAGGCTCTGTAGGACTTAACTATCTATTCAATACTTGGGACTTTACTAAGCCTCTCTAATATCGATTTCGTATTAATCTTAAAAAAAAAGAGAGAAATAATTTGAAAAAAATTAAAACTACAATTTTTGTCCTCATTATAATGTTCTCCCCATTACTTATGGCAGCTTCTACTACAGAAAATATTAAGAGTTACGGTAAAATAGGAATCGTAACGGCCACTGTGATGAATGAGATGCGTAATATATTGGAAATATTTCCCTCATATGAGGCTCTCGCTATCAATTTCATTGACGGTAAAATCACAAGTGAGAAGTTAAAAATTGAAGCAGGAAAACTCGATGCTGACATTCAAAATCGTTTGAATCTTTTAGATAATCAACTAGGGAAAATACAACTTCCCAATTTAGTTGAAACAGAACGAAACGCTACAACTGATCAGTTAGATAAACTTTATCGATTGTCTCTGGCGGCCACAAAAAAACAATTATCTGAAGTTAAAGAATATTTTAATCAGCAAGAAAATATTATTAACGCTGCACTTAATCGGGATGCCGATTTGCTATTCTTAACCGCTATTGCCAACGCGAAAGTAATCGTTCTGTTGTCTCGTAATAGTGTGCAAAGTGGTAAATCTCAACAGTCACTCGTTCAAAAAAATGAACCTATGCACTGGTTGTACGATTGTTTAATAAACTTTGGCGAAGCCGAATTAGTTATCAACAATACGGTACTCGAACTAAATGAATTGGCCTTGGAGCATAAGGATGACGATAATTCTTATTTCCTTAAAGCAGAAAAACTTTATCAAAAAGCATCCGATGAAGCAGTTAGTTTTCTGAAAAAAGCAGAAGAATCAAGAACTAGGGGACGTAAAGTTATTATAAGTTGGCAAATAAATTTAGCTAACTTCCAACCTAGAAATGAGGCCGAAAAATCATTGTTAAAAGTCTTGCTGGAAAAGGCGCCCCCAACATTCAAAAAGTCCTTTGATGTCGAGGATCAATATGCCGAAGCCTTTGCTGATTACATTGATATTATGGTTAATAACGAATTTGCACCAACAGACGAACTGTTCAAGTCGGTTAATCAACGAATTACAAACCTCGTAATACAAAGGAATAATTTATTTTCGGTGAGAGCAAAAATACTTAACAATTTATGATGATTTTCTACACACTAGGGAGAGCCGAAGCCCCAAGCGGAGGCGATCCCTTGTTAGGTATAATATGCTTACTGATATGGGTTACTTGAAGTTAGAGAAGAGTGCTTCTTACTTTTGATAAGAGTATTGAAATTAAAAAAAAAAGAAAGTTAAATTCTGAAGTAGACTTATCAGTTATTAAAGAACAAATAAAAAAGGACAACGTTTATTGGAACCAATTGATAAACTAGAGGTAGGTCTAAAATATTCTAAAAAAGACCTCTCGACTCTAATAAATGAGCCTCAGATTTTGACAGTTAGAGAAGGTGTTGCAAGTTGTGTCAACTCCAATGCTTACCTGTTATTTGTAGACTTGGAGAAGAAAGATAAAGAGCAGAGATTCCACTTTGATGATTTCTTTGAGGAGGATTACTTTCATTGGGACTCTCAGACCACCCAACATATTAACACTCCAAAAATACAGGATATTATTAAAGGCGAATTAGTAGCCCACTTATTTGTTAGAATAACCCAGAAGAAAAAAAGTAAGACACTTCCTTTCGTTTATTGCGGGAAATTACTTTATAAAACCCATGAAGAAGGCACTGCGAGACCTGTTCATATCGTGTTCCAAAATATTGACTACAACGATGATACAGAGAATCAGGATTTATTAGATATCTATCGTTGGAAGCCAACAGATGCTGGGATGACAACCAAGACAAAGATTGTCAAAAAAGGTATTATCTCTGAAGAGAGGAAAAAGAGATATAAAAAGCCTGATATGACTGAGCGAAAAGGCTTAATAACATCGAGAGTAGGCCAAGGTTTCTATCGCCAACAAATAATCAATAAATGGGGAGGTAAGTGTCCATTAACGGATTTAGATATTTCCTCAATTTTAATAGCTTCCCATATCGTTCCTTGGGCCGAATCAAATGATGAAGAAAGATTAGATGTTGATAATGGAATACTTTTATCACCATTGCTTGATGCTTTATTTGATAGGTATTTGATTTCTTTTGAGGATGATGGCGCATTGTTAGTGTCATCGAGAATGTCCTCAAAGCACATTAAGAATTTAAGTTTAACGAGCTATCCAAAAATTCCTATCAATGATGGAATGTTACAGTATCTACATCGACATCGGAAAAGATTTCTTGAATTAAGTAACGATTAAATCAGAATTTTAAAAGCATCGATTAACATAAAAATACTTAAGCGTCAGAAGGGTAAATAATAATAGCACCATTAACTGATCCCAGAATAGATAATATCTTTGGGAATTTGAGAATAATTCGTAGCTTGGGAAGTGACAGACAAGTTGCCAAACATAAGGTCCACCCATTTGTGAGACCAGTTCACAGCGAGGATTTTGAAAAACTTCGGTAAGAGAATAATACACTTAGTCTTTACCCATATTTGCCTTGATGCCAGAATAACTTGAGATCAATTCTGTTCGATGGGTGAATAAAATAAATGTCAACATAGGTGATAGACCTATTGGAAAACATAAGGGAGCTAAGCATGGAGGTACTGGCTACCGTCATTGCCATAATTGCTTTTACATACTTTCTTCTTCGCTTCAAAAGTTTCCGAAAGTTTATTCTTTGGGGAATAGCCTGTATCTTTATTTTGGGTATTTCAATTTATGGCTATTCTGCATTCGACCGCTCACAAGAAAAGAAAAAATCCGTTTTCCCAGTATCTAAAATCAAATTGTCCAAGATAAATCTGCGTAGTGATTCTTATAGTTCGAGTATGTGGCTTTCAGGAGAGATAAAAAATCTTTCGGCTACTCAAGAATTAAAAGCGGTGAAGGTACGGGTATTATTATTTGATTGCCCCAAGAAAAACACTAACGATTGTGATACGGTAGGAGACGAAACAGAAGTTGTTCAGATTAGTGGGTCTGTTCCGCCGGGTCAAAAGAGAAGTTTCAAAGACAGCTTTTATTTTTTTAATTTACCCAAAATTAGGGATCGTCGATTTCAGGTGGATATTTTAGGAGCTAGTTCATCTTATTATGGTTTAGACGGTGATTGACTAAATGTGTTGCGAAAACTGTTTAAAGTCGACACCATGGGGTCACTCTTCCGCCTTGTCTTATCGCGAGATAGACTGCAAACGTTTTACTTAGAGGTTTTGGAACTTCAACTCTATCGTAGTTCGATGGCGTTAGGTTAACCAGATAGCACGGAAGATACTGTGGGTGTAAATTGGGCTCCGCATCTTCCTTTCATTGAGACGGCATTAATTTTAGTCTGCAGACATAGAGCATGATCGTGCATCAATTTAAAAAAGATCGTCGATGCACATTTAACTCT
Source organism: uncultured Alphaproteobacteria bacterium (assembly GCA_902589475.1). Taxonomy (GTDB): domain Bacteria; phylum Pseudomonadota; class Alphaproteobacteria; order Thalassobaculales; family Thalassobaculaceae. Next base: position 4,699 of record CACITD010000052.1, read on the forward strand.
TCATGGATTGTCTTTGTCTCTGTCTGTGTCGCATCTCTCTTTGCAATTTAATGTGTTCAGGAATATGTCGATATCCAGTAATCGCAGAAAATAATCCTCTTTCGCTCAGCCAATCCATCCAATACTCCCATGGATCAACACCTTCAGGTATTTGCAGGGGGGTTCCGTGGTTACTCACAAGTGGAACTTGAAACTCAACTTCCTTAACGTAATCAATTGCCTCTTCTTTTGTTTCAAAGTTGTCGGAGCGGACAGGAGGTAGAGCAGCTGTATTTCTGTATGTAAACAACATGTATCGCGTTTCTTTTTTACCAGCTTGAGAAACAGTGCCAACACCCAAATTTAAAACGTACATCCTATCGTCTAAATAGGTTTCACCGTTAAATTCAAAAGACATTTTTTAATCCTTTTTTTGATTATAAAGACAATTAAAAGTTGCCCATTTTCACTGTTTTCTTTGTTAAAAAAACAGCAAGAATTGACCATTTTATTATACCAAAAAACCACTAAATATGCTATAATTTCTCTATCAAATTATGTTTATTTTTATCAATAAAAACAATGGCTTATTGGTAAATTTCACTTACGCATTTTATTAAAAAATAGGGTGTTTTTTTTGATGAATTTACATGAATTTTAGGGTGCAAAAAGCGTAGAGGAAGAGGAAAACGGTATGCGTATGTTTCAAGTAAAAGATGACCATGGCAATTCGACTCTATGGTATGACACTGTTGCAGAGGCAAGAAGAGCGGCTTTTGATCAAGAGATGCCAATTACAGCAGAGGTTAGAGAAATGTGCATTGGTGGTAAGACTGATTTGATTAAAACTATTAAGAACTTTGTGAATGGTGACCATACGATCGAGGGTTTTATAAAAACCACAAGGAACCTAGGTAGTGTTGAACAAGTCAAAAAGGCAAAAGTTGTTTATCTAGAATTTCCCGAGAAGCAAAATAAGGGACAGACCAAAACCGAGAGTGCATGTAAAGAAGATACCTCAAATGGCATCATAGACAGAATAGGATAAAATATTGGAACTTATAATACCTGCAATAGCTGTTACACTTGCCGTTGGTTACTTAATTGAACTGGTCTCGAGGATACCGATCTGATGAATAGCGATGATGATAACAAAACAGATAAAAGACGTAGCTTTAGGTTAGGAAGTGGCGTTACAAGGCTTTGGTTGTTTTTATCAGGTTTGTGGATCATATTTATGTTGTTGTTTTTTGGTGGAGACAGCTTTCTTGAGCAACCAAAAATGATTTTTTCCGTTATCTTAATACCTTCTTTTGTAATAGGCAGTGTAGTATTTGGTGTTCATTGGGTGCGGCAAGGTTTCAGAAAAGATAAAGAAAAATGAAACTACTATTCATTGTTAGTACTATATTTTTCTCATTATCCCTAACAACTTTGGCTAGTGCTGAATGGACAAAAGTTAACGAATTTAAAGGTTGGTTCGATCACTAGTAGATTTTGATAGAATAAGAAGGCACAAGGATAAGACCTATTATTGGCTTT
>CACITD010000053.1 GCA_902589475.1 uncultured Alphaproteobacteria bacterium
TTAGAATGGACAGAGGCTGGTGTTGACGGCGCCTGGCGTTACTTAAATAAACTTTGGAGAAGTATCCTAGAGTTCAATGAACACCCTTTTCCAAAAACTAGTGAAATATCAAAAGCGAAAGAAGGTAACGAACTCCGGCGGTTAATTCACAAGACTATAAAAGCAGTGACAGAGAACATAGAGCGGTGGCGATATAATAGCGCAGTGGCAAATATTCGAGAATTAAATAACCACTTAAACGATTTTAAACCCGAAAATAGTGATGATGCTAGGGTTAAATTATTTGGGTATGAAGTACTTCTACGCCTTATTGAGCCCATGACACCACATATAGCCGAAGAAATTTGGCAGTCACTTGGAAAAACTGACGCCTTAGGGGAACAGCCTTGGCCTCAATACGATGAGGACTTAGTAATTGATGAAACTATTTCTATAGCAATCCAGATTAATGGTAAGCTTCGAGGGAGTATTCAAATTCAGCGTGATGCCAGTGAAGAGGAAGTAAAAACCTTGGCTCGCGATCTACCTAATATCAAAAAAGCCATCGAGAAAAAAGAAGTGCGGAAGGTAATCGTTGTACCAAACAAAATTATCAACTTTGTCATTTAAAATAATACGACTAGCAGTTTTCTTGAATTTAATAATGGCAACAGGCTGCGGGTTCCAGCCTCTCTATTCTCGTGGAAGCGATAACTCTAGCCACGTTGTCAACCAACTCTCCCGCATACAAATTAATCCCATAGAAAATCGAACCGGCCAAATTCTTCGAAACTTCCTGCAAGATAAACTAACGCCGTCAGGTGTGCCGTCTAGTCCGACTTACAAACTTACTATTTCTTTAAAAGAAACCAGGTCTGATATGGCAATTTTGCGAGATTCCACATCAACTTTTGCAAAAGTAAAAATGGACGCGAGTTACCAACTAATTAACATTGAAACGAAAAACATAGTAGACAGTGGAACTGTCACCTCCACCACCGTATTTAATATAGTCGGTTCCGAATATGCTAATCTTAGCGCACAAAAAGATGCGCATAGACGGACTGTACGTATTATCAGCGACTCGGTTAAAGAACGGCTAGCACTGTTTTTTTTAAAGAACCATAAATGAGTATTTTATGAAACTTTCGATAAAACATCTGGATAAACTCAGCAAATTATTTCCACCTGAATTACATGGCATTCTAGTTTATGGGCCTGACGCTGGCCACGTAAGTGAAGTTAGCCAAAAAGTAGGAAAATCCCATGTAGAAGATCTTAGAGATCCATTTCAGGTGGAAGAACTAAGCGTCAATGAAATTAAAGACGATCCTGCTCTTTTATCTGATGCTGCCATGTCCCTGCCTATGACCGGCGGAAATAAACTTATAATAATACGCGAGTCCAGCGATGTGCTTACCTCAAATTTTGAGGAAATCAGTCGTCTTGATTCTCTAGAAGCCAAATTTTTACTACTTTCAGGCGCACTCAGCCCCCGCTCCAAGCTTAGAAAGCTCTTTGAAGACAATAAACGCCTGGGCGCCTTGCCATGTTACACTGATCAAGAAGGTGACCTAAGGTCACTCATTTCAACGGCTATGGCTGAAACTGGGATTTCTGTGCGTCCGGACGCATTACAGCATCTTGTAACGTACCTTGGTAGTGATCGCCTCACTACAAGGAGCGAATTAAACAAGCTTATACTTTATGCTGGTAACAATAACGAGATAAATTTACAGACTGTAATTGATATTATTGGTGATGGTGGACCAATTGTCCTGGACGCAATACCTTCCAGTATTGCTGATGGTGATATAAAATCGTTTCTCATTGCTCTTGACCGCCACAATTCCGATTCCCAAAACCCCATTAGTATTCTTAGAACTACTATGAGTTATTTTCAAAAGTTGAGAACAGCCCGGACACTTGTTGATCAGGGCCACTCTACAAAAGATGCCATTGCTTCCTTGCGCCCCCCTATTTTTTGGAACAAAAAGCTTGATTTCGAAAGACAATTAAAAAGCTGGAGTACAAATCAATTAAACGATTTACTCGAACGATTGCAAGACGCCGAAGTACTATGTAAAACAACGGGTTATCCTGCTGTGACAGTAACATCCCAAATTTTGCTGGGTTTATGTATTAAGGGATCAAAACAAGCTTCATCTAGCTAAGAGTATTTAGTTTTTTAGTTTCTCAAATATATAATCAAACTGTTCTAAAGTTTCGTATTTGATTATCATTTCACCTGTCTCTCCCTTCACATTAAGGATTACCTTCAAACCTAAGGCGTCCTCTAATTGATTTTGGGCCGATAACGTGTCAGGGTCTATGCTTTTTTTGCGAGTCTCGAGTGATGAGCGTCGGCCTGGATCTTTAGGATCCAATATACTGGTGTCAGTTTTCGCAAGTTTTTCTGTTGCGCGTACAGACAAACCCTTCTTAAGCACTACCGCTGCTAGTCTCTCAGGGTTTGGGGAAGTAAGTAATGCGCGGGCGTGCCCTGCTGACAACTCATTATTCTCTATCTTGGTCTTGACAGACATTGGGAGGAGCAGCAACCGGAGCGTGTTGGCTATATGGCTCCTACTTTTTCCAACCCCCTGCGCGACTTGTTCTTGGGTATAGCCATGAACTTCCATTAATTTGGCGAAAGCCTCCGCTTCTTCGATCGGCGATAAATCAGCTCTTTGAATATTTTCTATTAGTCCAATTTCGACAATCTCTCTATCGTCATAGTCATCAATTATAGCTGGAACTTCATGAATTTGTGCTAATTGTGCCGCACGCCATCTTCGCTCACCGGCCACTATTTCAAACATATGCTGTTGTTGGTTAGATTTTCGCAACAGCAACGGTTGTAAAACACCCTTATTTTTTATGCTTTCAGCAAGAGACTCGAGGTCCTTCTTCTGAAACAACCGTCTAGGTTGCCCGGGCCCTGGCATGATTTCGTCTATTGGTACGAGTTGGTGACCGCTTTCCTTAGTCGGCTTCAGCTCGCCTGAACTCGCTTCGCCAAACAATGCCGACAAACCTCTCCCAAGTGTTTTACGTTTTCTGGTTGGGTTTTTATCAAGGTTCATTTAGCGATACTCCTCTCGCGTCTAATTACTTCTCCTGCAAGATGAATATAAGCCTGAGATCCAGCACACCGCAGATCATAAACTAAAGCTGGCAGACCATGTGACGGCGCCTCAGAAACCCTAACATTTCTTGGAATCACGGTCTCATAGACCTTTTCGCCTAGATGCTCACGTACATCTGCAGCTACCTGTTCAGTTAAGTTATTCCTTTGATCAGCCATAGTCAAAACAACCCCTTGAATTTCTAGGGACGGATTAAACACCCGACGCACTCTTTCTATCGTATTGAGTAGCATACTCAAACCTTCCAGAGCATAAAACTCGCATTGTAGCGGCACCAAAACAGCGTCTGACGCAACTAGCGAGTTCAACGTTAAAAGTCCTAGTGAAGGCGGACAGTCTATAAGTACGAAATCAAAGATTTCGCGTTCGGTTTCAGCATGCCTAACCAACGCCTCTCGTAGTCTATACTCGCGTTTTTCTGCAGAAACTAATTCTAATTCTGCGCCAGATAAATTTTCTGAGCTTGGAACAATTGCCAAACCCGGCACTGCGCATGGCGTTATAGCTGCCGATAAACTACACTCTCCACTTAAGACAGCGTAGATATCCAACTCCCTTGCGTCTCTTGGTATCCCTAAACCCGTACTGGCATTTCCTTGGGGATCAAGGTCTATAAGTAATACCTTCATATCGCATGCAGCCATTGCAGTCGCTAAGTTTACGGCCGTCGTTGTTTTTCCAACGCCCCCTTTCTGATTTGCAACTGCCAAAACCCTTGTTCCAGCCTTCTTCTGGGTTGGCTCCTCGCTTTTATCGTTCACTTACCAAATCCTTTACTAAAACGATTTTGCCATCAGGGCTGGTAATGCTTTGTTTGATGACGGTTTTCATCTTCCAGTTTTTAGATGCTGCCGTCAATTCTTGATTCACCCGTGAGCCCTTTGGGAAAATTCCAAGCGTGTCTTCGCCAAAAAAGGGGCTGACCGCTTTTAACAAACCGTCTAAGGGCATAAACGCGCGTGCTAAGACGACATCATAATCCCTAACAGGTAGATTTTCTATTTTACAAGGGTGGACTGTAGCAGTCGCTTCTGTCTCCCTAATAACCTCATATAAAAAAGCACATTTCTTTTTATTCTGTTCAACCAGCTGTACGTTTTTCATGCCCATTATAGAGAGCACCAGTCCTGGGAAACCCGCCCCTGTCCCCACATCTAAAATTGAAGCTGCTTTTTTCGGCGATATTGAATAAATCTGGGCACTATCGAGAAAGTGTCTATTCCAAGCTTGTTGCAAACTATTCGTCGAAATCAGATTAATTTTAGATTGCCATCTTGATAACAGGTTGGCGTAGGTCTCTAACTTTTCTATTGTTTCACGTGAAACACTTACATGTTCCAAAAAGGCCTCTGGACCATCCATTTTTTATCAGCCTGCCTCCTGGAGATGCTTGCGTCGACGACCCTGCGCCCGCACATGTCGAAGCAAAATTATAGCCGCCGCAGGGGTTATGCCCGGTATCCGGGCAGCCTGACCAAGGGTTTGCGGCTTTACTGCCTCTAGAGCTTGCCGAGCCTCATTCGAAAGCCCGCCAAGAGAGCCAAAATCCATATTTTTTGGGAATACTAAATTTTCGTCTTTTCTATAAGCCTCAATATCCGCTTCTTGCCGGCGCACATAACTTTCATACATAGAGTTGTTTCTGCAAAGCTCTAGATATTTTTGTGATATATGGCCAACTTCCGGCCAAATTTCTAGAACCCTCTCTTTTCCGATGTCGCGATGTCCAAGGAGCTCATGGGCTGACCTCTTTATGCCATCTTGATTGACGGCGACCCCCAGCTTTAAGAGAGCAGACGGCGATAGCTTCAGCATTTTTAGGGTATCCTCTGCTTTTTCTATGCTAGACCTTTTCTCTTCAAACCGGCCTTTTCTGTGCTCGCTGACACACCCTATACGCACACCCTTTTCTGTTAAGCGAATGTCAGCATTATCTGCTCTCAGCTGCAGCCGGTACTCTGCTCTGGAGGTAAACATCCTGTATGGTTCTTTAATCTCCTTTGTCACCAAGTCGTCGATCATTACCCCAAGATAACCTTCGGCCCGATCAATTATGAAATTGGGCTCTTTGCCAAGCGCCATTAGACCGGCGTTGATGCCTGCTATTAAGCCCTGGCCAGCCGCCTCTTCGTAGCCTGTTGTACCAGTTATCTGCCCCGCCATAAAAAATCCGGCCATTTTTTTTGTCTCAAGTGTATGTTTGAGTTCGCGTGCATCAACATGATCATATTCAATTGCGTAGCCCGGTCGGATAATTCTTACGTTTTCTAACCCTGATATAGTACGAACCAGGCGCTCCTGAATGTCGGCGGGCAAAGAAGTGGAGATGCCGTTTGGATAAACAGTGTCCGTATTTAATCCCTCAGGCTCTAGGAATATTTGGTGCTCGTTCTTGTCGGCGAAGCGGACAACTTTATCCTCTATGGAGGGGCAATATCTAGGCCCAACCCCCTCTATTTGTCCCGAGTAGATCGGCGATTTGCTTAAGTTTTTGGTTATAATGGCGTGTGTGGACTCGTTTGTGTTGGTTATAAAACAGGATCTTTGTTCGTTCTGTATTTCATCAGTTAAATAAGACATTGGCTCTGGAGGACAGTCCCCCTTTTGCTCAAGCAGCAACCCCCATGCTATGGTTTTTCCATCTAAACGGGGTGGCGTGCCCGTCTTAAGACGCGATAAAGCAAATCCAAACCTCTCAAGCGTTAAAGCTAGCCCAATCGAGGGTGCGTCTCCTATTCGGCCAGCCGGTGTCTTGGATTCGCCAAGGTGAATAACACCCCGCAAAAATGTCCCCGTGGTTAGAACCAAAGCACTACAGGCCACCTTCTCGCCACTACTCAAAACCACTCCCGTGACCGCCCCTGTTTTTTCA
>CACITD010000054.1 GCA_902589475.1 uncultured Alphaproteobacteria bacterium
GCTTTTAAATTATATTTCCCTATGAGTTCCAAGACGCTTATTCCTTTAGTTTATTATTTAATAATTTCTGAAAACCCATTGAAAATCCGTATTTATTAGATCAGGCAAACCTCAGCAGCAAGACTAACAGTAAAAGGCCGGATATCCAAGCAATACTGGATCCCAAGGCGGGGGTTCTTGATAGAATACCATCATTATTTCCTAGTTGCTTTGCGCTATTTATTACTTCATAGATAATTCCCACTGCGCCATCGCATACTACTCGATATCCCGTATTAAGATACCTATTAGAATAAATAATCAGCGTCATTAAACCCTTCCTGTAAATCCAATCGGTATCAAGATTGATACCTCGAGTGTCTGAGGGATAGATCTTTATTAGTTTCAAGACAGTAAAAGCAAGTGCCGCAAACATCAAAAGCTGCAGTTGGTTAATGACGTGGTAAGCAGTGTATGGAACGTAATCTACTGAAAAGGGGAGCATTGCATAAAGCGGCGCTGGAAAAACCCCTATTATTATGCAGAGAAAGGCGGCGGCACCCATAGCCACAAGCATTGGCCATGGTGCTTCTTTTACGCGATGACCTTTGTCCTCAGAGAAAAACGCGAAGTAGGGAATGCGAATTCCTGAGTGGTAAAGGACCCCAGCAGAAGCGAACAGCAAAATAAGCCATATAATCCAATAACCTTGTTCACCAGCTGCGGTTATGATCATAGATTTCGAAATGAAACCACTGAAAAGCGGAAATGCGGAGGCTGAAGCTGCTCCGACTATGCAAAAGGCTGCCGTCCAGGGCATTGTTTTTACAAGACCGCCCAGTTCTGATCCATTACAGGTTCCAGTTCGCAAAAGTACTGCACCCATGCTCATTAATAGTAGTGCTTTGTATAAAATATGGACAAAGGCGTGAGATATTGTGCCATTCAAGGCCATCTCCGTTCCAATTCCAATGCCGACTACCATAAAACCTAGTTGATTGTTTAGGCTGTAGGTTAACACTCGACGAAGATCATTTTCTATAATCGCATAGAATATAGGGAATATGGCCATGACAGCCCCAATCCAAATTAGAATTTCTGTTCCGGCGTAGGAGCGAGCGAGTGCATATATAGCTAATTTCGTGGTAAACCCCGATAATATGACCGTTCCACTGATAGTGGCTTCAGGGTAAGCATCCTGCAACCAATTATGGACTAGCGGGAAGGCACTTTTAATACCAAATGCAATTAGAATGAGTGTGCCACCAGGTGCGTCCAGACCTAGCTTATCGAAATCGATAGACCCGGTAACTGAAACATGGATTAGCAATCCTGCTAACAATATAACACCAGCACCAATTTGGAAGATTAAATACCGCATTCCAGCAGCAAAAGCTCTCTCTGTTCTCCTTGCCCATATCAGGAATACAGACGCAACTGCCGCAACTTCAAAAAATATAAATAAAGTAATCATATCGCCTGCAAAAACAGCAGCAATTGCTCCTCCCGCGTAAGCTAGTGCTGCGGAGCGCTGAAGTTTATCAACGTCATCGCCAAGGGCATATAAATTCCCCAACGCAGAGGCAATAAGAAAAATTAATCCGAAGATACGGCTTAATGCATCGAGCCGAAATGTTTCTAAACTGTAATCAAAAAAGGAAATGGTGCCGTAGTTATCTAAATTTAGCGAAAATAGAAAAGCTATTAAGAGCACGGGTAAAATAACAGCGAACCAACGGCTTAATGTCTGCGGCAATAAAACGGCGATTAACGCTCCTACAATCAACCAAATTCCCGGGTTTAACGGGAGCAAAATTTCAGCTACTGCTGTCATAGTAATTCTCCCGCCGTATCAAAAGGTGCCTTATCACTTTTGCGCCTATAACCAGTCCTACGCACATTATGAAACCGTAAATAGCGTAGAAGCCAAACCAAGTATCAAAACTAAAGACAGCATGTTTATGGTAAAAGAATTCAGCTAAAAATAATGCCGCGCAAATGACATAGAGAGCATAAATGACTCGCTTTATATTTCGTTTGTTATCAAACCAGTGGAGCCCTTCCTTCATTCTATCATTTTCTTGGACGTTATTCTTCATTTTGTCAGAATTCCTAATTAACTATGGGACGAAGTAACTCAACAACACGATCGGCAAAGAAAAACAATGCAATACACCCCACGGCGGTTAAGCAAGGCGGAAGTACACAAAGTAGTGGAGCTTCTTTTATCGTTCCCGTGGAAGGATCACTCTTCTCAGAAGGCGGTGCAAAAAAACCTTTTGCGACAATAGAAAGCAGATACCAGACATTCAACAGTGAACTCAGCATGTAAACGCCGATGACCAACCATGTTTGAGTGTCAGCAGCTGCTAAGGCTAGATACCATTTGCTCCAAGTGCCAGCGAAGGGAGGCAGACCGATTATACTTAAGGAACCGATTGTAAATGCCGCATAAGTAAATGGCATTTTACGACCCAGCCCCGTCATGTCACTTATTTCAGTTTTGTGCGTCGCAACATAAATCGCACCAGCACACATAAACAGAGTAATTTTACCTATGGCGTGCGTTGCTATATGTAGTCCACCACCTAGGATACCTATGCTACTCGCCAAAGCTGCCCCGAGAACGATATAGGATAATTGGCTAATAGTTGAGTAAGCTAGTCGCGCTTTTAAATTATCTTTCGTTATAGCAACAATCGATGCAGCAAGGAGAGTAAAACTTGCCGCCCAGATCAGCCAGGTCGATGCTCCTGTCTCTGAAAGAAATTCTATCCCAAAAATGTAAATCACTACTTTTAAAACGGTAAACACACCAGCTTTAACAACTGCAACAGCATGTAACAAAGCGCTCACCGGGGTAGGGGCGACCATGGCCGACGGCAGCCATCGATGAAACGGCATTAATGCAGCTTTACCTATCCCAAACATATATAGTGCCAGTAAAATAGGAAGTACCGTTGGATCAATTTTACCCTTTAAAATACCTGCGGGTGTGAAATCCAACGTTCCGGTAACCAAATAAGTCCAGATGATAGCAACTAATTGAAAACCCACTGAGGTACCAATCAATAAGCCTAGGTAAATTCGGGCGCCGGATTTTGCTTCAGGGTTTTGTTTGTGCGCGACTAACGGATAAGTAGAAAGCGTTAATATTTCATAAAAGATAAATAATGTGAACATGTTGCCGGCAAATGCAATGCCCATCGAACTAGAAATAGCGATTGTAAAATAAATATAAAAACGGGTCTGGTTTTTTTCTTGATTGCCCCGCATATAGCCTATTGAGTATAGAGAATTAATTATCCACAAACCTGACGCAATGCAGGCAAACAACATCCCTAGAGGTTCAACATTAAATTCGAGCGCAAGGCCCGGGAGAATTTCTCTAAACGTAATGTTTACTGTTTCACCTGATAAAATTCTCGGCAACAGACTGTAAACGACGAATGCAAGTACAATAGAAGAAATAAGTGTGCAGGCTTCTCTCAAGTTAGGAGCTCGGTGTAAAAGCGATATTCCAATTCCACCGATAAGGGGAATAAGGATAGAGAGAATTAAGATACTTTGGTTACTCATGACCCGCCTCCAAGAAACGTCTCAGCCACGTTACGAGCAACCCATGTGGTTAAGTCTGCGTCTATCCCAAAGTAGAAGTTTAAGATTACAAGCACCCATAATGGCGCCAACATTGAAATTGGAGCTTCATTTAACGTTTTCTCTTGATTGATCTCGTTTTCAAGATACGCAACCTCAACGATTTTCCAAATATAAATAACCGCGAGTAGAGAACTAGCTACAATTAAGATAGCAATCGGCCAGAAACCTGCCTCCAGAGTGCCAAGTATAAGGTGCCATTTGCTAATAAAGCCAACCGTTCCAGGGACCCCAATAAGGCTCAGTCCACCTAGGATTAATGCTGCCATGGTCCAGGGCATACTACGCCCTAATCCTTTCATCGAACCCAACGATATGGTTCCTAAACGATACATCACGCACCCTAGGGCCATAAAAAGTGCGCCTTTCATTAACGCGTGGTTGAAAATGTGCAAGATGGTAGCCATCAAACCGGGAATATTGGACAGAGCCACTCCGAGCATCATGTAACCTAATTGAGCAACGCTAGAGTAAGCAAATAAGCGTTTGGCATTCGTCTGAAAAATTGCGGTTATTGAGCCAGCAAACATGGCCACTATTGCAAGAGGCAGTAATACAAACTCAAGCGTCAGATTTACAAAGCCGTATGAGGGTCCAAACACAGTGAAGAGAAATCGAAGGAGAACATAAACAGATACTTTCGTCGAAGTAGCTGCCAAAAATACCGTGACCAATGATGGCGCATATGTGTAAGCATTAGGAAGCCATACGTGCATGGGAAATAAAGCCAGCTTTAAACCCATGCCAATAACTATAAACGCAAAGCCAGCATGCACTACTCTATTGTCGGACAATGGTTGAAGGCGCTCGGCGAGGTCAGCAATATTAAGGGTTCCCGTTACCATGTAGAGAAGACCGATACCTATAACGAAAAAAGTGGCACCGATTGTTCCCAAAATCAAATAATTATAAGCTGCCGTTAGAGCTCGTCTATCTTGGCGAACCCCCGTCGCGATCAAAACGTATGTCGACAAAGAAGATATTTCCAAGAATACAAATATATTAAAGGCATCTCCTGTAATAGTGACACCTAACAAACCTGTTAAACACAATAAATAAGAGGTGTAGAATAGAATATGCCTGTCAGTTTCAATTTCCTTCTCAACTGACAATCTAGCAAAGGGTAGGGCAATCGCACTAATGCCTGATATAATCAGAAGTACGAAAGCATTAATGGGATCTACACGATATTCAATTCCAAAAGGAGGTGGCCAATTTCCAATTGCATAGCTGATATCCGTGTCCAATAGAACCCGGCTTAGCAGCGCTCCTGCTATTAGAAAACACACCCAGCTAACAGCAAGCGTAAACAGCCATGCTAGTTTCCGGTGCCCTCCAAATGTAAACAAGACGCAGATTGGAGCGGCAATAAGAGGAATTGCCACTTGAAGAACAGGCAAATGGGGCATTATGAAATTCATGCCGAACTACCATTTATGTCGGATGCATCCTGTGATCTTTCTGAGATAAGTATATCGTCTTCCTCAATCGTCCCATAACTCTCTCTAATTCGAACTACTAATGCCAAGCCAAGTGCTGTTGTCGCTATACCGACAACGATGGCCGTAAGAATGAGTACGTGGGGTAAAGGGTTTGAGAAGGCCTCTGGTTTTCCAGTTAAAATAGGAGCAGTGCCTCCACTCACTTTTCCCAGTGAAATATACAATAGGAAAACAGATGTTTGAAAAATATTTAATCCGACAATTTTTTTTACTAAATTACCTCTTGAAACAACCACGTACAGGCCCAGCATCATCAAAATGATAATTAGCCAGTAATTATAGTGACTGATTAAAGCGTCTACCATCTTTACCAGTCCTCTTTATCAATGGCTTTTGTTCGGCCAGCATAAGCCCTAAAAATACTAATCATTACAGCAGCTACAGTGATACCAACACCTAATTCGATTACTAAAATACCAAGATGTTGACCGTGGGTGGGATCTGAGGAAAGTACGTCATAATCAAGAAATTTGCCACCTAGTAATATGCCAGCAAAGCCTGTTAGAGCGTAAATTAACAAACCCAACGGAACTAAAAGAATAAGCGCTTTATCAGGGACCACCTTGCGTGCCTGATCATCACCGAAGACGAGCGCATATAAAATGAACGCTGCAGCAAAAATAACGCCAGCTTGAAAGCCGCCACCAGGCCCAAAGTCACCGTGAAATTGAACGTAAAGTCCAAAAAGCAATATAAACGGGATTAACATTTTAGATACTACCCTCAAGACGAGATGGTGTCTCATGACTTATCCTTAACCTCTTCGTCATCAGA
>CACITD010000055.1 GCA_902589475.1 uncultured Alphaproteobacteria bacterium
AGTTCAACTTGTTTTCCCAACTCATTTGCCTTTTTCTCAATAACAGCTGATATCTTGGTTTCGTTATCTATTACAAAGGTTTGCTCTAGTAAAACGACGTCCTGGTAAAACTTTTTCAATCTACCATCCACCATTTTGCCGATTATTTCTTCGGGCCGGCCAGACGCTTTTGCCTGTTCGGTTAACACGTTCTTTTCTCTCTCGACTGATGTTGGATCAAGTTCTGCAACACTGAGTGCTTGTGGGGCGGTAGCAGCAACATGCATAGCCAATTGTTTTCCGAGCATTTCTAGTTCGCTAACCTCAGCATCCGATTTTATAGAAATCAGCACCCCTATTTTACCTAAACTACCAGCTACGGAATTATGCATGTAGGGAACCACTAGATCTGCACCCTCCACTCTCACGGCTCTTCTAATAGCCATGTTTTCCCCGATCGTAGCTATGTTATGGGTTAATTGCTCTTCTACATTTCTTCCAGTACCTGGATAGGCAATATTTTTCAGAGCGTCTATATTATCACCATGCTCGAGCACTAAGCTCGCTAAAGTAGAAGCAAAGTCTTGAAAAACCTCATTGCGAGACACAAAGTCGGTTTCAGCGTTAACCTCAATTAACGCACCTGCCCCTTCCTTAACAGCGAATGCAACTAGTCCCTCAGCAGCTACTCTATCTGCTTTCTTAGCTGCAGCAGATAATCCTTTCTTCCTGAGCCAATCTACGGCTTCTTCTACATTACCGTTAGTCTCACCAAGGGCCTTTTTACAATCCATCATCCCGGCCCCAGTTTTCTCTCGCAGAGTCTTTACCATCTGAGCGGAAACATTAGTCATAAGTCACCTCATAAACATAAAAATATATAATTTAACACGTCTAAAAAATAAGAAAGCTAGCGAACCTTTTCGAAATACGATTCATTTAAGCAGAAATTGATTTACTTTTCTTGGTCTTCAGCAGCTTTCTTCTTTGGTTTCGTTTTTTTAGCAGTTGATGCTGCTTTTTTTGCTGTTTTTTTGGCTGGCTTCTTCTCTTCTAGCTTTTCCTGCTCAAGAGTTTCACTATCGGTTGCACCTTTTGTATCGACGGCTCCCCCTTGAGACACTTCATCACTAGCCATTGCTGCTTGGGTTCCGCTTTGCTGATCAAGTTCCTTAGCATCGTTTTCCGAGGCATCTAACTCAGATGAGCTTGCCTTATTCGAGTTCTCTGAAGCGTCCACTTGCTCAACCACAGATTGCTCGGCTTCTTCTGTGCCATTTTCGTCAACAACATTTTCAGCTATCTCTTCGATGCCAAGTTCAACAGGAGCGACCTCTGCTTCTCCAATATCTGCTCCCGAGGCAACCATTTCAGCTTCCAGCCCAGTAAGCACAGCATTTCCAACCAGGTCACAATATAGAGATATAGCCCTCATTGCGTCATCATTTCCGGGAACTGGAAATTGCACGCCTTCCGGGTCCGAATTACTATCAAGTATTGCAACGATTGGGATGCCAAGTTTGTTCGCCTCCTGAATTGCCAATTGCTCTTTATTTGTATCGATAATGAACAGAATATCAGGCAGCCCACCCATCTCTCTAATGCCGCCAAGTGCTCGTTCTAGCTTATCTCTCTCTCGCGTGAGATTAAGTAACTCTTTTTTAGTGAGTCCTTGGGTTTCGCCTGCCAAACGTTCGTCAAGATCTTTCAATCTCTTTATAGAGATTGATATAGTTTTCCAATTTGTTAGCATTCCCCCTAGCCAGCGATGGTTTACAAAATATTGGCCTGTTTTCTGAGCTGTATCAGCGACCTTTTCAGCCGCCTGCCGCTTTGTACCTACAAAAAGGACCCTACCTCCTGAAGCTGTAACTTCTCTTATCGCTTCTAACGCCCTGTGAAGCAGGGGTACTGACTGCCTTAGATCTAGTATGTGGGTATTATTCCTGACACCAAAAATGTAATTCTTCATCTTTGGATTCCATCTCCTAGTATGGTGCCCAAAATGGACACCAGCTTCGAGGAGTTGACGCATAGTAAAGCTTGTAGAACTCATTATGTTTCTCCGGTTAGTCCGCCACGGGCCTTGCCGCCACTGCGGCACCGGAGCGCACCCCTTATTGTTAAAGAGCGCGCACACCCGTGTGTGAATTTAATTTGATCACGTATTACAGTTGATTAAAAAAAAATGCAAGGCTCTAGACGTTTTACAATGGATAAATGTTTCCCTTAAACACGTTTTTAATTAACGAAAGTTAGATTGTAACTTCCGTAACCCCTATCATCGCGTCTCTTCCTATCAGTGGCACTAGTTCGTCTTCTGCCATTCCTTCCGATCCTTTTGGACGCATGGGAAGAACCAAATAACGCATATCAGCGGTTGAGTCATGCACCCGAACTTCCCGGTCAAATGAAATAGTAGTACCAAATTCTTGTAATACTTCTCTAGGCTCTCTGACCACTCTGGATCTGTACGCTCGGCTTTTGTACCAGTCCGGTGGAAGTCCAAGAATCCATCGTGGATAGCAGGAACACAAAGTACATACAACGACGTTGTGAACTTTTTCTGTATTTTCAAGAACTATAAGATGCAGAGGTCCTATATCATGACCAAACTCGCTAATGGCTTTTCGAGGATTAGCTATGAGTTTGCGTTTGAATTCCTCATCAACCCAAGACTTAGCAATAATTTTCGCGCCATTAGCAGGCACTCTCGCATCCATTTGTTCTATTTTTTCTCTTATTTGTTCAGCTGTAATTAAATCTTTTTCAATTAGAAGGTCTCTTACGGCCGCCTCCATTGCTTTAAAGTAAGTGATGCTATCATCTTGATCGGGTTGTGTCGGATGTTCGTGTCCAGCACTATGCTGATGTGAATGTTCATGATCCCTTGTTTCTGTCATGTACTGAGCCCTCTCTACAGCTTCTCTAACCAGTTTTCATATATTTCAATATCGATCATGTCTGATAACCCACCTTGATAGCTGTCCCACAAATCACGCTGTTTGAAACGCACCCTGTACAAGGACAAGTTTTTTGGTTCTTTACGACCAAAAGCCAACTCCTCTGGGTTTGGAAAGTCACCACAATATCTCTCAATAATTCCTGAACAGCCTCTTACATAATAAGGCGTGCGACAGTGAATTGGGGGGCTGGGAGGCCATTGACTTAAAACTCTAACTTTTTCTCCAACTGTAAATTGCGGCATTAGCTTTCTTCTTCTATTATATGTCCAGAGGACACTCTGCTCATTTTAGTTCTCAGTTCTTCAGTAGATATTACGCCTGCTTCAACTAACCCATTTGTAATTGAGGATATCCATCGTTCATAATAAGTCATTTTATCGTAAGCATCAGGAGGCAGCGCCTCTATGCCCTTTCTTAACTGATCTACTGTCATAATTTTTAGATCATTTGTTAACAACATCATGATAGCATCAACTCTTTTTTCCCACAGTGCGTAATCATGCTCATTTTTATTTATTTCACCAGCTGTCAGACCGCCCATATCATGGTTACCCCGCGCCGTAAAATCTCTCTCCATCGTTTATCTCTCTCTAGCAAAACACTATCACATTTGGATAATCAAATTTTAGCTTACGATTAAAATTTGGCAACTTAATCAAATACATTGAATATCTAAACTAGATCCCATGAGGTATCCTTGTCTAGGGGATAAACTGGACGTGGCAGGTACGACCATTTAAAATTTGATAAATTAGGGGAGGTAAGGCCCGGCACATCCACCTCAATTATCTGGTCGTCTGAAAACAAGTGACTGAATCCCGCCCTAAAATGGCCTCTAGATTTTACTACTATTGAACTGAAGGAACTCGCATCTAACCCAAAAGCCGAGATAAAGTCAGACGATCTGCATTGCTGACGTTTGCTTATGCATATAATGGTAATACCACCTAAGTCTAGCACGGCCGTTTTTCCAGTGTCAGCCGTAGTACCTGCAACCATCCCGTAGTGCCCTCTAAACTTACCTGAATGAAGTGATACAACACGGGCCTTTACTTTCAGTTGCTTTGAATATTCGTTTGTCTCCTGAGAATTCAAAGTAATCTCGATTTCGCTGTTTACCCCTGATTTGCACGCTAATTCAACTGCCGCCACATCATAAAACACAGAAAAAACACAATTCTTAATTCCCGCTGCAATAAACGCCTTAAGAATATAAGTTGTATTTCCTCGTCCTCCACCACCCGGGTTGTCTGCAGGGTCAGCAAATAGCAAAGAGGCATCTTTAGCACTCTGTTGCGCTTGCTGTGCCAAACCAACTGCTTTTTCCAACGACGTCATCTTTGGCACATATCGGGTTCTATCAGTCCATGCTAATACTGCTATTTTTTCCGCCACAACTCTAGCACTTTCAATCGTTGACCTAGAGTGAACGATAATAGTCATACCGTTTTTAGGCGTATCTCCAAAAGCAAATCCCGATAGAATCGTTACATTAAAAATGTCCTCATCTAGAAATTTCTGGCCATATCGTATCAAGTCTCCATAGGGAAACCCCTCGGCAGTCAACTGGGTTACTGATGGCGCAACAAGTGGTAATCTGATTGTATATTTTTCTGGTTGCATACCGTCTAGCATTTCCTTTAACACGCTGGCGGCTTCAACACCCCTGTCCAACATATCAACGTGTGGGTTTGTTCTATAACCAACCAAAACGTCTACTGCTGAGGTCATGAGTTCCGAGATGTTCGCATGAAGGTCCAAAGTCGCGACAATAGGAGTTTCGTCGCCAACTACTCTTCTAATTAAATCGAACATTATACCATCTGGGTCATGAGTGTGGGTCGCCACTGCTGCGCCATGTTGACAGATATACACACCATCCAATGGGCCTGCCGCGAGTAATTTTAGTCTCAGTTGCTCTAAAAACTCATTGAAAAATGCCTCTTCCACCGGACCGGCTGGGCAAGATCCAATAACCATAGTGGGGACGTCTATCCAATCATCATCATGACCGAATAATTTATTCATTTCGCTGTAAAAACCTTTTACTCCGAGATGAATTGCGGGACTGTGTTTCCTCGCTTCATCGCTTATTTCTCGACCGACGAAAAACATATTTTCTCTGAAATCACTCTCTGCACAAGTGGGCGCAAAACGATTGCTCTCAAGATTAAAGCCACATATCGCTATTTTGGGTTTTTTTTTCATTGTAATTCCTTGCCGGTAACATGCGCTTATTGATCTACCACTTCGACAACGCCCGGGAGAGATTTTATAGCGGCCCTAAAGCTAGCATTCAATTCATAAGATTCGGGGAGCAAGAGATCAAACTCTTGATTTGTGTTTTGAACAACAAGGTTGATCTCTCCAGCGCCTGCTCTTTGTCCTTCCAAGATTTTAGCAAGATTCGCGACAGTGTTTTCCTCGTTTATATAAATCTTAAATCCCCGAACTCTATCTTTTAATGAGTTATCTAAAGAAGTTATTTTACTTGCCGTGAGCCTTGCAAAATCATTTTCTAGTTTGCAATCACAGCGGATTAATACTGCTTCTCCCGGTTTGAGAAATTCACCTGAAGAAGCCAGCAGCTCTGAAAATACAGTAACTTCAAAAATGCCTCCTTGATCACTCATTTGAACAAACGCATATTTGCTGCCGCTTTGATTAACTCTAGTTCTAGAAGAAGACACTATGCCTGCAACATCTATTCTGCCCGCTCCACCTTTATTTTTCAATTCATGGATCAGATTTGAACTACTTACCACCCCATATTTTTTAAGCGCGTCACCATAGGCATCTAACGGATGAGCATTTAAATAAAACCCGATTGCCTCGAACTCATTACTTAGTTTTTCTAA
>CACITD010000056.1 GCA_902589475.1 uncultured Alphaproteobacteria bacterium
ACTTAAAACCCTAACAGCGCCTTTGCTTGCGGCATATGCGGGCTCTTGCGTGGTCGACTGACCAAATCCCGCTACTGAACAAATATTGATAATAGATCCACCGCCAGCACGCCTCATTTCTGGAATTGCGTGTTTTGCGCCAAGGAAAACGCCTTTAGAATTGACTGCCTGAACGCTCTCCCATTCATCTACAGTACGCTGCTCTATCGGAACCCTGGGAATGACGATTGCAGCATTATTAACTAAAACGTTGAGTTTTCCAAAAGTCGTCACTGTTGTATTTATAGCGGAAACCCAATCAGCTTCATTTGTTACGTCAAGATGTATGTATTTTGAAGAATCTGAGGTTTTATTTATTTCGGCCTCAACTTCGTAGCCATTTTCATCAATAATATCGCCAAAAACAACTTTAGCTCCCTCTTCAACAAATGCCCTTGCTTCTGCTGCACCTTGGCCTCGTGCACCGCCAGAAATTAAAGCTACCTTTCCTTCCAATCTCCCCATGGCTTTTCTCCATTCGGTAGGTGGTTAAATTCAATTGAAAAAAGATTAACGAGAATTCGTAGGCCCTGCAATTATCATGGCCGAAATTGAGGTTAATTGGTACTGTCAAATAATGAATTTCTTGGAACTCCCGGTAAATATCAGATAATTCAACTTGGACACAAAATTTGAAGTACAAAGATGACAGTAAAATTTGGAATAATAGGTTTGGGAATGATTTCGCGTTTCCATGCACAGGCGATAGCAGCAACACCAAGAGCTGAGCTCATTGCTGTTTTATCTCGAGACCTAGCGAAGGCGAAGCGTTTTGCGGACGAGTTTCATGCAGTTCCCTATACAAATCTAGATGAGTTTCTTGACCACGTTGGTCTAGACGCAATTAGTATTTGTACGCCTAGTGGAAACCATCTGGAACCTTGCACTGCAGGTGCGAAGGCTGGGAAACATGTAGTGTGTGAAAAGCCACTTGAAATAAATACGAGTCGAATAGACCAGATGATAAGCATATGCAAAAAGTCAGATGTATTGCTTAGTGGCATTTTCCCACGGCGATTTAATCCAGCGACGCGAATACTGAAGGATGCAATAAATGATAAGCGGTTTGGTGAAGTTAATATGGCTGATGCTTATATTAAATGGTGGAGAAGCCAAGATTACTACGACAGTGGCGATTGGCGAGGGACATGGAACCTCGATGGAGGTGGTGCATTAATGAACCAGTCCATTCATACTATTGACCTGCTGCTTTATCTAATGGGGCCAATCAAAAATGTGAGAGCCGAAACGCGATTGCGAGGACATACAGCGATAGAAGTCGAAGATACTGCTGTAGCACTCTGCGAGTTTGAAGGAGGTGCTCTTGGTGTCATTCAGGGTTCAACCGCTAGTTGGTCGAAAACAGGTCATTCAGCGGAAATACAGATAACAGGTTCGCGTGGTTCCGTATTCATGGCGGATGATAATTTTAAAGTTTGGGAATTTGATAATGAAACGGAAGCAGATGAAATAATTAGAAAAGAGTTTATGGATCAAAGTAGTCGTGGAGGTGCTGGGGCTGCCGATCCCTCTGCCATAGATTTTTCCTGGCATACTCGAAATTATGAAGATATCGTCGCTGCTATTGTTAACAAAGGCAAACCTAAAATAACTGGTGAGGAGGCCAGACGGGCGGTCGCTCTCATAGCCGCAATTTATGAATCAGCGGCATCAGGAGGAAAGCGAGTGGAGGTTAGTTAGCTATGTATTTGACTGGATTTGCGGATGAAGTATCCAGCAATATAGAGGATCAAATAAGGGTTACAAAAGAGTTAGGATGGAATGCTATAGAAGCTCGTAGCATCGGTGAATTAAATATTCATGATATCTCTGATGTTGATTTTGAAAACGTCTGCAAAGCTCTTCTTGATAACGGGATACATATAAACTGCTTTGGTTCAACAATTGCTAATTGGAGTAAAAAAATTAGCGACCCATTTGAAATAAGCTTGCAGGAGGTTGAGAGAACAATCTCTAGAATGCAGCGCTTGAACGTAAAGTTGGTTCGTATAATGAGTTACTCTCGCTGTCCGGGTAGCGAACAGTATGCAGAGGAACGGTTTCGAAGATTGAAAGTGATTTGCGATAAATTTTTAGAGGCTGGAATTACGCCGCTCCATGAAAATTGCATGAACTATGGTGGAATGAGTTGGATGCACACGCTTGAGTTGATAGACAACATTTCTGGGTTGAGACTAGTATTTGATACCGGAAACCCGGTTATTTCAAAAGATTATTCTAAGACGGAAGATAGGAAACAAGACTCTTTAGAGTTTTTCAAAAAAATACATGAACATGTAGAGCATATTCATATTAAAGATGTTTTTTTAGATGGAGATAAGGAATGTTTTGTATTCCCTGGAGAAGGTGATGCAAAAATCGTAGATATCTTAAAAGAGTTGAAGCATATGAATTACAATGGAGGAATCTCCATAGAGCCTCATATGGCTTCAGTGTTTCACGATCCAAACGCAGGTGTTGCATCCTTTGAAGAGAGCTATAAAATTTATATTGAATACGGAAAACGGTTGATGGGCCTGCTTGAGAATATAGATTATCGGCACTCACCATTTGTTTCCCAATGAGTGTGTCGTTGCGTTTGCCTCCCGTGATCTGAAAAGAGAGTGCACTTGCCGGATAGACATTCTACTCTAGTTCATGAAGGCGTGGATCATTTACTGAGGTAAATACAACAACTTTTTTCACAGGATGTGAACAGAGATTGAACAGCATAAAGAAAGATTATAAATCTGTGTCATTTACCCGTAAAGATTTGCACAAGGTTATAAAAAGTCGATTGGAGAATGAGTGAATGCAAGAGCCTTTTTCTTATCAATTAAGTGAAAAAGTTTCTACTCTACTTAAACACAATGTCGAAGGGCACGTTCACTTTGACCCTTATACACGAGGTAGATACTCAACCGACGCTTCAATTTATCAAATCGCGCCGTTTGGTGTTGTAGTTCCAAAGACCACGCAGGATTTAGTCTCTGCAGTTGAAATAGCCGCCGAACATAATATCCCAATATTATCGAGAGGTGGTGGCACGAGCCAATGTGGTCAAACGGTAAATGAAGCGATCGTTATAGATTGTTCGCAATACCTAAATAAAATAGTAAATTTTGATTATGAGAATATGAGAATATCTGTTGAGCCTGGCATCGTTCTCGACCATTTAAATAACTACTTAAAACCCCATAATCTCTTCTTTCCTGTTGATATTTCAACGGCCTCAAGAGCAACGATTGGTGGAATGACTGCAAATAACTCCTGTGGGGGACGATCTATCCGCTATGGAATAATGGTGGACAATGTTCATTCAATAGATGCGCTTTTGATAAACGGTGAACATGCTCGATTTTCAGATACACCAAGTGACATTAGGCATATTGACGGAACAAAGCACTATCGCCAATTGGTTAGCTCCGTAAGAGGAATAGCCGAGAGGGAAAAGTCCGCATTAGAGACTTATTTCCCGAAGCTCAAAAGGAGGGTCGGCGGTTATAACTTGGACACCATTGATCCACAAGGCCATAATATGGCCAAGCTACTTGTTGGATCTGAAGGTACACTTGCAACTTTCAAAAATATAGAGCTTTATCTGCAGCAGATACCACAGCATAAGGTTATGGGAGTATGCCATTTCCCGACTTTCTATGCTGCAATGGATGCGGCTCAGCACTTAGTAAAGCTGGGTCCAGTTGCTGTTGAGTTAATAGACCGGACGATGATCGAACTTGCGAGGAATATCCCAATATTCAAATCAACGATTGACAGTTTCGTGAAAGGTGAACCTGACGCGGTGCTGTTAGTTGAATTTTCTGGAGATGACTTGGGATCTTTAAGGGAGAAGTTGCAGGAATTAGATACGATGATGTCTGACTTAGGATATCCAAAAGCGATTATTGAGGCTATTGACCCAGTTTTTCAAAGTAAGATAACAGAGGTCCGGCAACAGGGCCTAAACATTATGATGTCAATGAAGACGTCAGGAAAACCAGTGTCTTTTATAGAAGACTGTGCAGTCCCTCTGGAGAATTTAGCTGAATACACTCATCGGTTAACGGAAGTATTCAAAAAGTATGGAACCGATGGAACATGGTATGCACATGCATCGGTGGGATGCCTTCATGTCAGACCAGTACTGGATATGAAGAAGGGTGAGGATGTTAAAAAAATGCGGGCCATTGCGGAAGAGGCTTTTGAAATGGTTCGCGAATACAAAGGGTCGCACTCAGGAGAACACGGCGACGGTATAGTTCGTTCTGAATTTCATGAAAAAATGTACGGTGACCGCCTAGTAAAAGCATTTTCTGAGATTAAGGGTTTATTTGATCCAAAAGGACTATTAAATCCGGGAAGGATTGTCGATCCACCTAAAATGGATGACAGATCTTTATTTAGATATAAGCCCAATTATCGAGCGACCCAGATAACTACAGCATTGGACTGGTCAGATTGGACCGGACTGTCTGGGGCTGTGGAGATGTGTAATAACAACGGTGCTTGCAGGAAAGTTTCGGCGGGAGTGATGTGTCCCAGTTATCGTGTAACTAAAGACGAAAAGCACGTCACTAGGGGACGGGCCAATACTTTGCGTTTAGCTCTAAGTGGCCAACTAGGACCCGATGCCATATCTTCTGAGGAAATGTCAGAGACTATGGAGTTGTGTGTGTCTTGCAAGGCATGCCGAAGAGAATGTCCAACTGGGGTGGATATGGCCAAGATGAAAATTGAACATAAATCTGCTTACGTTCAAAAAAATGGCTTATCAATTAGGGATAGGCTTGTGGGTTACCTTCCAAAATATGCAAAAATTGCCGCTAAGTATCATTATTTGAGTAACTTAAGGAACAAATTACCTGGATTGCCGTGGTTGACTGAACAAACATTAGGTTTTTCGAAAAAACGTACATTACCCGTCTGGAATAGAAATCCCTTCAAAGCTGCCGAGGCAAGCAGCGTAACAAAAGATAAAGAAGTGGTTTTAATGGCAGATACATTTAATACATACTTCGAACCCGAAAATTTGCGGTCGGCACTAAGAGTATTAGAAAGGCTAGGCTATCGAGTTCATGTAGTGAACCCGGCGAATGGGGATGGACAACCGCTCTGCTGTGGAAGAACCTATTTCTCTGTTGGTTTAGTTGAAAAGGCTCGCGCAGAGCTAAGTAATCTGATCAGTTATTACCTGCCCTACATAGAACAAAACATACCAATTGTTGGACTTGAACCTTCCTGTTTAAACACACTGCGCGACGAGGCGCTTTCATTGGGGTTAGGGGCCGATGCAAAAAGGATTGCCGAAAAGAGTATGATGTTGGAAGGTTTTCTTGTGGAGGAAATTAAGCAAAAACGGGTTAGTTTTAACCCGGTGCCTTTCGAAAAAAAGGTGCTTTTGCATGGGCACTGCCATCAAAAAGCTTTTGGAGATATGAGCTCAGT
>CACITD010000057.1 GCA_902589475.1 uncultured Alphaproteobacteria bacterium
TCTAATGACAGACAATGTGTATGGCCCCGCTCGCCGATTTTGTGATGAGATACTAACAAAATTCAATATACAAACCACTTACTATGATCCTTTAATAGGCTCCAAAATAGAAGAGTTAATCAAACCTAATACAGTTCTTATTTATACCGAAGCCCCAGGATCACAGACTTTTGAAATGTCAGACATTCCCGCCATCGCGAAGGAAGCTCAAGCAAAAGAGATTACAGTTATTATGGACAATACATGGGCAAGCGCCATGTACTTTAATGCATTTGAAAAAGGCGTCGACATCGTGGTTGAAGCTGTTACAAAATATATTTGCGGACACTCTGATGTTATGATGGGGGTTATCGTTTCTAAATGCACCGATTGGGAGCAAAAAACCCGCAGCACCTCAAGAAATTATGGAAACGCATCGGGCCCCGATGACTTGTATCTAGCGCAAAGAGGGCTTCGAACAATGGCAGTTCGCATGGAGGAGAATCAGAGAAATGGCCTCGACCTTGCTAACTGGCTTAAAGATAGACCAGAAGTTAAGCGTGTACTCCATCCAGGGCTAAAAACCGACCCTGGTCACGATATTTGGAAACGAGACTTTACCGGTGCTAGCGGCCTATTCTCATTCGTACTAGAAGATGGTTACTCTCGAGCAGCATTAGCAGCAATGCTTGACGGACTAAATCTCTACGGAATGGGAGCTAGTTGGGGCGGGTTCGAGAGCTTAATAGTACCCGCGAACCCTGCCGACAATCGAACAGCAACGAAATGGGAGGAGAGCGGCCAGCTTCTCCGTGTCCATGCAGGGCTAGAGGATATAGAGGACCTAATTGATGATCTAGGCGCAGGCTTGGATAGATTAACAGAAATTAATTCTCTATAGTTGTTAAAGTGCAGAAGTCGAAAATTCCAAGAATACGATTACTTATCGGAGATAGAGTTGCGCTTGGCCCTGGAAAGGCATCGCTCCTCGATATTATCGATAAAACAGGTTCTATTTCAGCTGCCGCACGCGAAATGGGAATGTCCTATCGCAAAGCGTGGGGATTAATTGATAACATCAACAACGATTTTTTAGAGCCTTTAGTCATTAAAACTACAGGCGGTAAAGGCGGAGGCGGAGCACTTTTAAGTAACTATGGGAAAGAAATTCTGACTAGGTATTTAGATATGGAAAAAAAAGCTAACGTTAGCATAGCTTCTGACCTTAAATGGTTTTCCGACCGTTTATCGCAGTAAAAAATATGCCAAGCGGACGAGAAAACTTAAAATATCAAAACAACGTTATATTTATGACTGTTATCATTTTTTTGGACGGTACTTCAAATTGAACAAATTCACCTTTCCTTGCCTTATGATGATTTTAGGCACTCTGATTTCATTAGGTAGTTCTGCAGGTTTTGCAAAAAACATCACTTACTTATACGCGGCGGCTAGCACACAAAATGTGGTGGAAGCTGTATTAAAATCATATAATACGAAATCAAAAACTCGTTTCCTTCCCGTTTATGGAGCGACTTCAGCACTCGCCAGGCAAATTTTAGATGGAGCTCCTGCCAGTTTATTTTTAGCAGCTAATAAAGCATGGATGGATAAAATTACAGAGAGTAATCTCGCAAGAAAATCAAAGAATGTATTTTTTAATCGGTTGGTTTTAGTCGCGCCACACAGATCATCATTACGATTAACTGAAGATAAACTAAGCAATATTCATCTCAATCTGAATGGAGGACGACTTGCCGTTGCGGAGGTTTCAGCTGTACCAGCAGGAATTTACGCTAAGCAGGCTTTGAAAAATTTACAGGTTTGGCCAAAAATCAAGAATAAATTAGCGCAATCTACCAATGTCCGAGCCGCTTTAGCGCTTGTAGAACGCGACGAAGTGCCCCTGGGGATCGTCTATCATACCGACTCCCTCGCCTCACCATACGTAAAAACTCTGTTAGAAATCCCCGAAAACACTCACGAAAAAATAGCTTATCCCCTGGCACTTTTGAACAACAAGGGGCAACCAAACGAGGCTCTTCAACTTTTTAAATTTTTCTTTTCGGAGCAATCTCGATATATATTTCACAAATATGGGTTTAAAACGGATTGATTAGTGTTCAATTTAACAACAATCGAAATTGATGCCTTTTATTTAACATTAAAGGTTGCATTTTTTAGCGTGGCCATTTGTCTACCGCTTGGTGTGATCACTGCGTTCACTCTTTCAAGATTAAATTTTCCTGGTAAATGGCTGCTAGACGGTTTGGTTCATTTACCGCTTGTGATGCCGCCAGTTGTCGTTGGTTATATGCTGCTTCTGCTGCTTGGTCGCCGTGGCGTTTTGGGATCATGGTTATATGATACCTTTGACATTACAGTTGCTTTTACCTGGAAAGGAGCGGCGATTGCGTCGGCTGTTATGGCGTTTCCACTTATGGTTCGCGCCGTTAGATTATCATTGGACACGATGGATCGTGGGTTAGAAGTTGCAGCCAGAACTCTCGGAGCGAGCCGAACAATAGTTTTCTTAAGCATAACTTTACCGCTCTCATTACCTGGGATACTCACCGGTACAATTTTAGCTTTTGCTAGAAGCCTTGGTGAATTTGGAGCTACGATAACCTTTGTGTCAAATATCCCAGGGGAAACACAAACTATACCCCTCGCATTATATAACTTTACTCAAATCCCTGGAGATCAAACGCCGGCAATACGACTGCTTACTATTTCGGTTGTTGTTGCATTTGCAGCCCTAATTGCTTCTGATTTATTAGCTAGAAAGGTTAAGAACCGCTTAGGCACAAAGTTTGAGGCAGACCAATGATTAGTGCAGAGTTTGTTGTTGAGCGCGATGATTTCCTTATGGATATTAAGTTGGAAATTCCTAGCACCGGAGCGACAGTGTTGTTCGGCCCATCAGGGTCCGGGAAAACAACCTTTATCAATGTGTTGTCGGGCATCATTAAACCGATGTCTGGACTTATTAAGGTTGGTAACGCAACATTCTTTGATTCCGAAAATAAAATCAATTTACCAATAGAAAAGCGTGGCATTGGATATGTATTTCAAGATGGGCGTCTTTTTCCTCATATGTCGGTAGAAGAAAACTTAGATTTTGGCCGCAAAAGGTCAAACGATAAGACAAGCCGTAAAAAAGAAATTATTGAATTACTTGGTCTAGGGCAGCTCTTACAAAGAAAACCATCAACATTATCCGGCGGTGAACGTCAACGTACTGCGATTGGACGAGCTATCTTATCAGGTCCAAGTTTTCTATTTATGGATGAGCCACTCGCCGCATTGGATTTTGCTAGAAAACAAGAAATACTTCCCTACATAGCCACACTCAAAAAGAATTTAAAAATTCCTATAATTTACGTATCCCATCAAATGGAAGAAGTAGTGAGGTTAGCAGATCATCTCGTCCTGCTTGAAAACGGAAAAATTTTGGATCATGGACAAATTTTCGACATAATAAATTCCCCCTCCCTTGGCATTTTATTAGGCAAAGACGACAAAACTTCCCTTATAAATTGCCATGTTGATAAAGAAAGCGGCAAAGACGGTTTGAGTAAATTAGTATTTCCGGGTGGGTATTTTCTTGTAAACCAAAAAAATTTGGCCTCTCTAGAAAACGTTCGCATTGAGTTAAAAGCTCAAGATGTAGCGCTTGCATTAGAAAAACCCGTTGCGACAAGTATTGCCAATATTCTAGGGGCATCGGTGGCTAAGATAGAGACATCAAAAGATACCCACTGTGATGTCCTTCTTTCTGTCGGAAATGTTTCGATTTGGGCACGTATAACGCAGCAAAGTGCTTCAAAATTGGGACTTAAAATAGGGTCCCACGTTTTTGCATTGATCAAATCCGCAGCAATTAGACCGTTTTAGTTGTAATAATTTATCCTATTAAATCTTAAGTCAGCTCAAATAGAATATTCTTTGAAGGTGACGCCACCCGGCTGCGCTATCTGCGAAACAAGGCCAAGTTCCCATTCCAAATATTCATTCATCGCCTTTTCTATCTCTTTTGGATCCTGCCTGTCGTAGGGCCTCAAATAAACGTCAATTTGTTGAGAAATTAGATTTGTCATTCCTGCTTCCATAGGTAACCCCTCATTTTCCCAAGCTCTCGTTCCCCCATCAACAACAGCTACCTTTAGTTCCGTTTTCGCAAAGTCAAGAGCTGTGAGTATCGCTAGATTTTGGTTGTCTGAAATAAAGATCATTTGCGAGTTTTTTGGAAATTTTGAAAGATCGTCCCTCAAATTTGCTCTGACAGCGAATGCCGATCCTTTCGCATGTTTTTCCCTATACGTAAGGCTCTTGCTAACATCCACTAATATAGCCCCATTGGATTGCAACTCATATGCCTCTTGAGGCGACACCATTGTAACATCCTGCTTTTGCAAGCCAAAACATGGGCTTAACTCACTACCGGCGCAAAGAGCCTGGCTCTCTAACCCGCTCTCCAAAACGAAGACTTCGCACCAATCTAGTTGAACAAGCCATGTGGCTGTCATCAACGCCCGGACCATTTTATTATCAACTAAAACTACCCTTGCATTTTGTGTGGCGACATACATATCGGTTGCTTGAACAAGCTGCCCTCCCGGTGCGTGCCGTGAGTCCGCAATATGTGCTGTCTCAAACTCCTCTCGGGTTCGAACATCTAAAACCGCTAATGTTCTCTCACCTTGCTGTTCTCTCCACTGATCTAAAGTCTCGGAATTAATAAACTTCACCCCAAATTTTTTTGCTGCTGACTTTGCCCTTTTAAGTGCTACTGAGTGCCCCCGATTAGTGACTTCTGGTACTGACCGATCTGCGCCATGCTCTAGTTTGTAGCCAGCTAAGTGCCATCCTTGCGTTCCATTGCGCAGCGCAACCACTTTATTTTTTACTTCTGCATTTATAAGCGTCTGCGCCCCAATTATACTCCTGGTTCTTCCTGCGCAGTTTACTACTATAGTTGTATTCTTAGTTATGGGGGCGTCTTCAATCCTGTAAACAAGTTCAGCTCCAGGCATATCTATACCTGTTGGAATATTCATAACTTTATATTCATCCATGGGGCGAGAGTCCAAAACAATAAAGTCTTGTTTATTATCCATCATATCTTTCAATTCTTTTGCAGAAATTGAAGGCGTTCCATAAGTATGCTCAATAAACTCACCAAAAGCTTTACTTGGCACATTTATTCCACTAAAGACCTCGAATTTTTCTCCTTTCCAAGCTTTTACGCCTCCCCTTAAAGCTGAGATATTTGTATATCCGTAAGAAATGAGCACATCGAAAGCGCGAGATGACAACTCACC
>CACITD010000058.1 GCA_902589475.1 uncultured Alphaproteobacteria bacterium
GGCCGTAACCCTCATACCGAATTTCTTCATAATTCGTTTCTTCTCCACCGCCAGTGGCTTTCTTAAGCACCCTATCAATATTATCTTTAGGCATATTTGCCGCTCTTGCCGCAGCTATAGCTGTTCTTAGCCTCGGGTTTGAATCTGGATCAGCGCCTGCTTTCGCTGCCACGGTTAATTCTCGGATCAGACGTGTAAAAACTTTAGCACGTTTCTTATCTTGCGCTCCCTTTCGATGCATAATGTTTTTAAATTGTGAATGTCCCGCCATCTTCTCACGCCCGAATGAGTTTACAAAAAGTCGCTATCCAATACGACTAATACACTATATCTTGTGTTAAGAGGAATCAAAACACCAAAATTATAGCTCAAATATGGCTTTATTATGTTAAGGCATCCTAGTACCACGATGCGCCACCACATTCCTCAAACATCGGGGGAAACGGGAGTCTGGTTTTGACACCAACCTTAAGAAAGAACTAACTTTGCCGTGTTTTTTAAATTGGTCTTTTGATACAAATCTAGGCTTGTTTGACTCGGCGTTGCCTCGACAAGACGTTTTAAGAAACTCAAAATATATGAAGATAAAAATGCTTATGCTCTTTTAAAGCTTCACTCTTAGGAACTCTTTAAATATCCATAACACATCTCGTAGTCGGAACGCCACTAGCAGATTGGTGGTTTAAGCCTTGCTTTTCAGATGCCTTAATGAGAGCTGCTCATAGTAAATACCCCCTGTCGTCCGCATGAACATCGGACCGCTACCAATGGTTAAGTTCCTTTATTTTCGCTCTAAACTGTCAACCTGTAGTCCAGCAAATTTCTCCATAAGGAATCCTTGCACGCAACTCCCATGCAAACAATGAGGACTGGTTTCAATAACGATTAGAGCCTGACTTTTCGCAATTTCTTCATTGGTATCAAGGGTACGCTATGAACGGACTGGTTGAAAGATTTTTGGCAACCTCTTTGTCAGGTATTCGAATAATGTTTGCCTAAGATCAAATTACTTTAATTTTTCCATTTTGTGCGCGATCAATAATCACAAAAACCCATGCCCAACACGATTACCATTCAGGAAGTGATTGGCTGAGAACCCCACCGACCCTTATAGGCTCGATATTCGTTGCCAATCCCGTCCTATCGTCGCTGGTTACTATAGCACCACAAATAGTGGCTTCGCCATCCGCTGGTTCCAAACGTGAGCCAGGCAGTTTAGATACAAATCTCTTAACCGGTGCATCTTTTTTCATCCCAATTACAGAGTCGTAATCCCCACACATTCCAACATCACTTTGATAGGCGGTACCCGCAGCAAGAACCATTTGATCAGCGGTGGGAACATGTGTATGCGTCCCGAGTATGGCCGTTACACGTCCGTCAAAATTATGCCCAAACGCCATCTTTTCGCTTGTAGCTTCACCATGCATGTCGATGAAAATAAAATCTGCGCCGCCTGCCAATGGACTATCCTCTATTATAAGCTCTATTGCCTGAAAAGGGTCATTTAATGGGTCCATAAATAATCTGAGCATTACGTTTACAACTAGGATACGCCGGCCATCGGTCGTTTGAAACAGACCTGCCCCTTTACCTGGCGTATTTTCTGGGTAATTAATAGGTCGAAGTATACGAGGCTCTCGATCAAGATATTCTAGAATGTTTCGCTGGTCCCAAACATGGTTTCCAGTCGTAATTACATCTACACCAGAAGCAAAAAGATTATCAGCTATTTCTATATTTATACCAAATCCGCCAGCCGCGTTTTCCCCATTCACGACAACAAAATCGGGCTTAAGAGACTTTTTTAATTCAGGCAAATTCTCCATCACAGCCGTGCGGCCAGTCTGGCCAACGATATCCCCAAGAAACATTAAACGCATTAGTATTTATCCTCTTTTTGTATGACTCTTTTTTCTGTAAGAACGGCATCTAACTGGAAATCAGAACTTTTACCTAAAGGGGCAGGCTCCATGATTGCCTTCGGAATAAAGGGAGGAAGAGAAGCGGGTAAAACTTTTATCGAGAGGCTTCAGGTTTGGTCTCACCTGGCAAATGTTGGTGATGCGAAGTCGCTAGTTATACATCCAGCTAGCACCACCCATCAACAAATGGACGCTGATACAATGAAAAAAGCAGGCCTCTCCGAAGACCTAGTTCGTTTATCAGTCGGTTTAGAAAATATTGACGACCTTAAAGCTGATCTCAAACAAGCTTTGCGTGCTGCAACAATTCGCAAGGTGGTTGGATGATGGAAACACAAGTTTATGGTAAGGGTGTTTTTTTTTCTACGGGTGGAGCCAAGTTTAATAATGCTGAGCGAACAATAATATTTATACACGGAGCTGGAATGGATCGGACAGTATGGTCTATGCAGGCGCGTTTTTTTGCTCATCATGGCTTCACTGTAGTGAGTCTAGATCTACCTGGCCACGGAAAGTCGGAAGGGCCAGCGTGTGCAACCATAGAAGAATATTCGGATTGGCTATGTGAACTTATTGATTGTTTGGATTTACATCGTGTTTCTATAGCTGGTCATTCGATGGGCTCACTAATAGCTCTTTGCAGTGGGGCAAAACTAGAAAAGAAGATAGAGAAAATAGCACTTTTAGGAACTCTACCAAAAATTCAAGTGCATCCAGATTTACTAACTAGCGCTATGAATAATAAACATGTGGCTTTCGAGACTATTGTTGGTTGGGGTGTTGGGCGCAAAGCGCAAATCGGCGGTCACAAAGCGCCGGGTAGTTGGATTGCTGGTGCAAGTATGAGATTACTTGAAGCAAGTAAGCCAGGGGTCTTAGGAAACGATCTCAACGCGTGCAATGTCTGGGAAGGTGGGCTGGAAAGTGCAGGTCAAATAAAGTGTCCCGTTCTATTATTGCTTGGTGAAGATGATAGAATGACTCCTCCGAAAGGAACAAAGGAGTTAACTAAAGCACTGCATAACTCCGAAACAATCATTTTGCATGGTGCAGGTCATATGATGATGACGGAACAGCCAGATCAGACGATTGAAATCCTATCAGACTTTTTCGAATAATTAAGTCTATGCAAATAACTAGAGTTTTAGATAGATACTTCTTCAGGAGTTAATTTGTTGAAAAGTTATAAACCGAGTATCTTTTCAAAAACGTTTACGTAGAAAAGCATTAGTTTTGAGAGAAATGACTGTGGACAAAGAGTTGGAGCTCCCCGCCCACAGTAGTCGAAGGCTTTGGTTAAGCAGCACTTTTCGTGAGTTTTGGCGCCTTAGAACCAATATTTATTTTCCTTGGTTTCTTTTCTTCTGGAATTTCTCGCACCAAGGAGATGTTGAGAAGACCATTCTCAAGATCGGCTCCCGTCACGATAATGTGGTCAGCTAAATCAAATCGCCTCTCGAAGGAGCGGGATGCTATGCCACGATGTAGATATGTTTTTTCTGCGTCGTCGGAAGCCTTCCCAGTCTTTCCAGAGATCAAAAGGCTGTTTTCCTTTACTGTTATATCTATGTCTTGTTCGGAAAACCCAGCAACGGCCATGGTTATCTGGTAAGAGTCTTCAGACAGTTTTTCGATATTGTAAGGCGGATAGCTTTGAGTGTTAGAACCTTCTGAAGCTTGGAAAGCTGCGTCTACCAAGCGAGCCATTCTATCAAAGCCAATTGTAGATCTGAATACGGGCGTAAAATCAATTCTATGCATGTCCTTTTCCTCCTTTAAAAGCAAAGTGGACGAAATTTGGTCTGCCGTCATGGCCAAACCGGTTGCGTTATGTGACCCTCGAAGTGAGCGGCCACAGCATATATTGTGCGTAAAAATAAAATTACAAGGTCTGTAGGAAAAAAGTTAAATCTTTAAGATTTCACACTAAGACCAGCGAAACGTTTATTGAATTGTGCGACACGTCCGCCGCTGTCTATGATGCGTCTTTGGCCTGTCCATGCTGGATGCGTCTTAGGATCTATATCTAGCCGCATAATGTCTCCTTCGGAACCCCAAGTAGAGCGGGTTTCATATTCAGTCCCATCTGTCATAACCACTTTTATCATATGGTAGTCTGGGTGGATGTCGGCTTTCATGTCGAACCTCTTTTCGTGCACCACAATTTAGTGGCAGGGTATAGCGTCTTTTTTGGAATTTTACAACCACTAAGTTCACCGCTAAGGATAGTTAATGTGACTGCAGTTTTACAGATATGTTTATCTTTGCGTGAGTTTGATTTCTATTCTTCTATTACGACGATTACTTATCTCATCCCGGCGGTTGTCGAGTGGCTGAAATTCTCCAAAACCTGCGGCTGAAAGTCGACCTGGTTTAACACCTTTTTTTATAAGAAATTCAACTACTGAAATAGCCCGGGCTGAGGACAAATCCCAATTGCTTTGGAACTTTGCATTATAGATTGGTATATGATCGGTATGACCCTCCACCTGGAGTATCCAGTCAATATTTTGTGGGATCTTTGGGGTAATTTTATTTAATGTATTTGCTAGCTTGATTAGTTCTTTTTTTCCATTGATACCTATCTCAGCTGCGCCAGACGCGAAAAGCACTTCGGATTGAAAAACGAAGCGATCCCCAACAATTCGTATATCTTTCCTATTTTTAAGAACTTCTTGGAGTTTCCCAAAAAATTCTGATCTAAAACGTGCCAGTTCTTGAACCTTCGAGGCTAGCGCTCTATTTAACTTCTTCCCTAGGTCGAGTATTCGAACATTTTTTTCCTCGGCTTCTCTCTCTTTCGTTTCAAGGGTTCTATTGAGGAGAGCAATTTCTTTGCGTAATGCTTCAATCTGCTCATTAAGACGCTGGTTGGATAACTTTTTTTCGTCTTTTAAATTGGAGTATAATTTTTCCGCAGTAACTAGCTTAAATTTTTCTTTCGAGAGTTTTACAATTATTTTATCAAGCAATCTCCGGGCTTCATCGATTTCTCGCTTGAGTATCTCTTTCTGAAACTCACTATTTTCAATCTGTTGCTGAGCACTCTCATTTTCTCTCTTTTTTGCGGCAAGTGCCTTTTCCAGATTGGTTAGTTGTAAGATGGATTTATCTAGCTCGTTTTTTGTTAGGCGGGCTAACTCACTGGTATTCTTCACTTTTTGCTCCAAATCAACCGATTGAGCTTTCAATCTATTTATTTGATTGGTTAAT
>CACITD010000059.1 GCA_902589475.1 uncultured Alphaproteobacteria bacterium
CTGTGTAGGTAATGTCGGTAAGATGATTTGTATTGGCCTTAACTATTCGGACCACGCTGCAGAAACTGGAGCCACACCGCCGCCAGAACCTATAATTTTTATCAAAGTAAACTCTGCAATATGCGGGCCTAATGACGATGTACGTATACCAAAAACGTCCGAGAAGACCGACTGGGAAGTTGAACTAGGATTCGTAATAGGAAAAACAGCCAAATACGTGACTGAAGATAATGCAATGGAGCATGTAGCTGGATATTGTATTGTTAACGACGTCTCAGAAAGAGCTTTTCAAGCTGAGAGATCGGGCCAATGGACAAAGGGAAAAAGCTGCGACACCTTTGGGCCCACGGGGCCGTGGCTTGTAACTAAAGATGAAATACCAGACCCCCAGAACCTTAAAATGACTACAGTTGTTAACGGTAAGACGTACCAGAACGGCAGCACCAGTACAATGATATTTGGAGTTAAATTTCTGGTTCATTATTTATCCCAATTCTTCACATTATATCCTGGCGATATTGTATCAACGGGGACCCCTCCGGGAGTTGGCTTAGGGGTGAAACCTGACCCAGTTTTCCTAAAAGCTGGAGATGAAATGCGGCTTGAGATAGAGGGTCTTGGTGAACAGCATCAAAAGTGTATTCCAGATTAGCATGTAGGCCCACCTTCTACTTCAGTCTCAATTTAATCTTAAGGAGTAGTTATCGCTTTGAAGTTAAGACCCGAAGATTGTCTGCCAGAAGATGCAGAGAGAGCCATTCTTGTTGGAAGAGCCTGGGTGCCGGGTGATCACCCTGGTCCGTCGCCAGTGATAATTCGTGGCGCTGACGTTGTAGATATTTCAGATACTTTTCCTACAATGTCAGAATTACTAAATACCGAAAGCATTGAAAGTAAAATGGACGATCTTAACGGAACCAAAATTGGCGTTATAGATTCCCTATTAGAAAATTCGGCTTGGCATTCGCAAGATAAGAAACACCCTTATCTATTGGCTCCAGTTGATTTACAAGCAGTTAAAGCATGCGGTGTTACATTTGCACAAAGTATGCTGGAAAGGGTTATAGAAGAGAGGGCAAAGGGCGACCCATCTGCCGCGCAGGGAATTCGCAATGACATCCAAAAAGTTATAGGTCTAGATCTAGAAAGTATAATTCCCGGTTCATCTGAAGCTGAGCAACTCAAAGAAGTTTTAATTAAAAAAGACATGTGGTCACAGTACCTAGAAGTCGGAATAGGACCTGATGCAGAAGTTTTTACGAAAGCGCAGCCTATGTCAGTTATGGGTATAGGAGCTCAAATTGGTATTCTCGAAAAATCAGAATGGAATAATCCCGAACCCGAAATCACACTGGCCGTGAATGCGAGAGGAAAAATACTGGGTGCGACACTAGGCAATGACGTCAATTTGCGGGATATCGAAGGCCGGAGTGCCTTACTATTAGGTAAAGCAAAGGATAATAATGCGTCAGCAGCCATTGGGCCGTTTATTAGACTTTTTGATGAGAATTTTTCACTCGATGATGTAAGAATGGCGGAGCTTTCATTGACGGTGAGAGGGTTGGACCAATTTACGCTACATGGGCGGAGTTCAATGTCAAAAATAAGCAGAGACGTCACAGACCTCGTTGATGAAACAATAGGTAGACATCATCAATATCCTGACGGATTTTGCCTGATGACAGGAACATTATTTGCGCCTAGTGAAGACCGTGACAAAATTGGAGGTGGTTTCACTCATAAGGTCGGAGATCTTGTTCAGATTTCAACACCAACTTTAGGTGCATTAGTCAATGAGGTGGAGTTGAGTGAAAATATCGAGCCGTGGGAATTTGGTGCCGGTGCTCTGATGAAAAACTTAGCCGCACGCGGGCTGCTATAAGTTTTTCTGAGTGTTTACAGATTTTCAGCCCTTTCCCTAAGTAAAAATTTTTGTATTTTTCCAGTGGAAGTCTTAGGTAATTCGCCAAATACCACGCTGGTCGGCGCTTTAAAATGTGCTAAATTATCGCGGCAAAACGATATCAAGTCAGCTTCGGATGTTTTCGCGCCTGAGTGCAGTGTCACAAATGCGCAGGGCGTTTCCCCCCATTTTTCGCTTGATTTTGCAACCACTGCAGCTTCTATAACATCGGGGTGCCTAAAAAGAACAGATTCTACTTCAATAGTACTTATATTTTCACCTCCTGAGATGATGATATCTTTTGAACGATCTTTAAGTTCAATATAACCAGTAGGATGGACAACTCCCAGGTCACCGGTGGCAAACCATCCCCCGCGAAATGCTGCTTTTGTAGCTTCTTCATCTTTGAGGTAGCCCTTCATAACAACATTGCCACGCATGAATACTTCACCCATTGAACTCCCATCTGAGGGAACTTTTTCCATCGTGTCAGGATTTGCAACCATTAGGCCTTCCAGTACGGGATAGCGGACACCTTGCTGTGCCTTTAAGTTGGCTTGGTCAGTCGCGGGTAAAGTGTGCCATTCCTCTTGCCATTCGCAAATTGTCACCGGCCCATATACTTCGGTAAGCCCATAGACATGGGTAACATCAATGCCCAGTGCTTCCATTTTTTCTATTACAACAGCTGGCGGCGCCGCTCCAGCAGTCATCATGGATAGCTTATGATCCCAGGATGGGCGGGAATTATTATCTGAATTTACCAACATGTTCATTACGACGGGTGCCCCGCACATATGTGTAACTCTGTGCTCATTTATCGACTGAAAAATTGCTTCGGGTTCTACCCGACGTAAACAAACGTGTGTGCCACCAAGCATGGTTATTGTCCAAGGGAAACACCATCCGTTGCAATGAAACATCGGTAGTGTCCATAGGTATATAGGATGTTTTTTCATGCCCCATACACAGCTATTTGCAATAGCATTTAAATATGCACCTCTGTGGTGATAGACGACACCTTTTGGGTTTCCTGTTGTTCCCGAAGTGTAGTTAAGGCTTATTGCATCCCACTCGCTATCAGGCGGCAATAGAGAGAGAACGGTGTCACCTTCGTTTAGAAACTCTTCGTATTCTATGGATCCTATTTCCTCGCCCTCGCTAGTCTCAGGATCTTGATAGTCTATCACTAAAATATCGTGCTCAACTTGCTTCAAAGCTTCGCTGATGATGGGTGCATATTCAGTGTCACTAATAAGGACTTTTGTCTCAGCGTGTTCTAGGATAAATGATATGGATTGGGAATCGAGACGTGTATTTAAAGCATTCAGTACCGCTCCTGTCATGGGGACGCCAAATGTCACCTCAAAAGCAGGGGGCACGTTCGGAGCTAAGATAGAAACTGTATCTCCCTTTTTTACCCCCCTCTTTTTAAGCGCTGAAGCTAAGCGGAAGCATCTTTTCTGTGTCTCGCGCCATGTAAATTTTTGATTGCCGTATATTAGGGAGGTTCTATTGGGGAAAGCTGATGCCGATCTCTTCAAAAAAGAAAGCGGTGATAGAGGAACGTAATTCGCATCATTTTTATCCAGGTCTGTATTAAATGGATGGCCGCTCATAGCACTTCCTCATATTAATCTATCTTATTCAAAAGAACAGTAAACCAGCTTTATTGTTAAGTGCAATAAACGTTTAAATAAGAACTAGTTCTTAGGGTGGAAAACACCGCCGGTTTGAGGCTTGCTCACACCTGTTGTGCCGGGAAAACTGATGGGTAGATTCAGTCGAGATCTAACCGCCAGAAAAGCAAATGCTTGTGCTTCAATCGCGTCACCTGACCAGCCTATATCATTTGACGAAATTAATTGATCTGGGAAACTTTCTTTCAAGCCCGACATAAGGGACGCATTGTGACGACCGCCGCCAGCCACAATGCATTTTTTAAAGGGTTTTGACAGTTTATTAATAGCATTTGTTATAGATTTAATAGTAAATGCAGAAAGCGTAGCGGCCCCATCCTCAACCGATAAGTTAGCAATTGCCGTCTCCGTTAAATTTTTAAAAAAATTTCTGTCTAGTGATTTAGGGATTGAGGCGGAAAAGTATGGATGTGCCAATAACTCAGTTAAGATGCCTTCGTGTACCTGTCCCTGTGATGCTAGAAAGCCATTATTGTCATAATGACGGCCCGTTTTTTTCTTAATCCAATCATCGATCAGCGCATTACCCGGACCCGTGTCAAAACCAATAAGGTTTTCATCTAGAGTATCAGCCCATGTGATGTTGGCTACACCACCTATATTAAGAATAATCGCGGGTAGATCTTGTGATTTCATTAAGGCCTTATGATAGATCGGTGCTAAGGGTGCCCCCTGACCCCCGGCCTTTACATCAGATGACCTAAGGTCATTCACAACATCAACCCCAGTGGCGGAAGCCAACAGTCTTCCGTTCCCAATTTGTAACGTATGCTGTTCGTCAGGATTATGAGAGACGGTATGTCCATGAAAACCTATCAAATCAATGTCTGAAATCGCGACATTAAAATCCTCAATTAGTGCGGAAACAGCTTTTGCATGTTCCAATGTGAGCTGATTTTCCACTTTATTTAAATCGCCTTTTCCTCCGATCAAATTTTCCAAAAGTTTTCTGAAAGCCGTTTTGTAAGGCAACGTTAGAAAAGGTCCTTCTTCAAGTACCTGATATCCGTCTGTCTTTATTAAGGCCGCATCTATGCCATCCATAGAAGTGCCACTCATTAATCCGATAGAGTTCCATATTTTTCTGCTCATATTTTTTTGGTAATCATTAAAAACATATACGTCAATGATCCTACAGTCTTTATATGATAGTGATGTTGAGTGAAGTTAAACCTTATGCTACATCCGTCTGTAAAAAGTTAATCCATATTAAGGCATTTTGAACATGTCCGAGTACACGTCTTCTTTTCTGAGGATCATGAGTGAGAGGAACTTCATCCATCAGATAACTGATTGGACAAGTCTAGACA
>CACITD010000060.1 GCA_902589475.1 uncultured Alphaproteobacteria bacterium
TGCCATAAGTTAAAACCTCCGCTCCCTGTGCAACCATAGAAGAGTTTTTTTCCCTAGAGTTTCCCTCAGGAACAACGATCCTTGAGGAAAAACCTTTGTGAGACGCCGCTGTGGCTACACTTTGCCCGTGATTACCTCTAGTAGCAGCTATGAACTCAAATGACGCATTTTTTTGACCGCACATATATTCAACGTAAACTAATCCCCCCCTTATTTTGAAGGCACCAGTGGGGGTATGATTTTCATGTTTCACCCATACTTCTGTTCCGACTCTTTGCGATAAAAGCGGCCAATTATATTGTGGTGTTGGCGGCATGAAACTATAAATTGTGCGAGCAACATTCTCCATTTGATCATGAGTGACAGCGAAATCTTCCATATAGCTATGCTTCATATCGCCATTTTGCCAATAGTATGAGCGTGATTAAGCGGCCCATGGCCAGCTCCCAAACCTGGAGCTGAACGTATTGCCTCGAACACATATTTTCTGGCGCGCTCTGTAGCGATCTGAAGCTCAAGTCCTTGAGCAATTCCCGCAGCAACTGCTGATGCAAGAGTGCATCCTGTTCCGTGAGTGTGTACAGTTTTGAGTCGCGGACTGCTGTAAAACTTTTCCTCAGATTGAGTAAGCAAAATATCTGTCAATGTATCATCTGTTAAGTGTCCGCCCTTGATCAAGACCGATCTTGCCCCCATCGTTAATAGGCATTCACCCGCTCGTCTCATGTCATCAACAGACGTTATTTCTATTCCTGCCAAAACTTCTGCTTCAGGGATATTAGGGGTTAGAACATCTGCCTTGTGGATTAATTCGCTCTTTAAAGCATCTACTGCGCTGGTTTGGAGCAGACTATGCCCACCCTTAGCAACCATTACTGGGTCTACCACAAGG
Organism: uncultured Alphaproteobacteria bacterium; assembly: GCA_902589475.1. Taxonomy (GTDB): domain Bacteria; phylum Pseudomonadota; class Alphaproteobacteria; order Thalassobaculales; family Thalassobaculaceae. The sequence continues at coordinate 893 of CACITD010000060.1, forward strand.
CTGGAGCTATCCCCAAGGCTATCGAGGGTATTAGAGATTGTTCTTATGACTTCCGCGTTGTGGAGCATACCTGTTTTTATTACGTCAGCGCCGATGTCCTCTAACACAACTGTTATTTGCTGGCGTAAAAACGAAGTAGGCACGTCCAGAACATTAAAAACACCCCTCGTATTTTGGGAAGTTAAAGCTGTGATGGCTGTAGCCGCAAAACATCCAAGGGCGGTGACGGTTTTGATATCTGCTTGTATCCCGGCACCGCCACCTGAATCAGAACCAGCACATATCAAAACTCGACCATTCATAGGGTGAGTTCTATTATTTTTCGCCATTAAACAATCCTCTATTTTGCTTCGCACTCAAGCAGTTTTGAGTTGATGTCATCGACGAGTTTAAGCATCAACACCTCGTCTTCACTTTCAACCATGACTCTCAGCACCTGTTCTGTTCCCGACTTTCTAATTAACACCCGCCCCATTTTACCAATCTGCTTTTCAGCTGTTTCTGAAATACTTCTCAAGATCGTATCATCAAACTTGTTAGCATCTTTAACCTTTATATTCCTTAATAGCTGTGGAACTGGCTCAAACAAAGAAGTTACGTCACTTATCGATTTTCCTTCTGTTAGCGCAATGGAGAGAATTTGGAGGGCCGCAATTATACCGTCGCCTGTGGAGGCATAATCACTCAAAATAATGTGACCAGATTGCTCCCCGCCTAAGTTGTAACCATGTTGCCGCATATATTCTAAAACATATCTATCCCCAACATGGGTTCTACACAATTTTAATCCTTTAGAATTAAGATATAGCTCCAGCCCTAAATTAGACATGACCGTAGTGACAATACCACCACCATTCAATTCATCTGTTTTGAGCCAAGCATTAGCAAGGGCACCAAGAATTTGGTCTCCATCTACAACCTTCCCCTTTTCATCCACTAGGACTATCCTGTCCGCGTCACCGTCAAGCGCTATACCTGCGTGAGCATTGTTTGATTTCACGGCTTCTTGGAGGGATTGAGGGGCCATAGCGCCACAATCACGGTTTATGTTAAATCCATCTGGTTCAACCCCTAGAGCAATTATGTCCGCTCCCAATTCAAAAAACACTTTTGGGGCTAATTTATAAGCCGCACCATTTGCACAGTCCACGACAAGTTTTAGGCCATCTAGCCGCAAGCCCTTTGGGAAAGTACCTTTTGCCATCTCTATATAACGGCCGGCAGCATCGTCTAGCCGCATAGCACGTCCAAGATGCTTAGGTGACACCCTAACAGAATCATCAATGCCTCTTATAATATTCTCAAGACCTAATTCGATTTCATCGGACAATTTAAATCCATCGGGACCGAAAAACTTTAGTCCATTATCGTGATAAGGGTTATGGGAGGCGGATAACATTACACCTAAGTCGGCCCTTAATGATCTAGTAAGCATAGCAACTCCCGGTGTCACCATAGGACCAACCAAGATCACGTCCATTCCAACGGTTGTGAACCCAGCTACCATAGCAGATTCAAGCATATAACCAGATAAACGCGTATCTTTTCCAATCACTGCTAACGGTCTTTGTTTGTCAGACACAGGAGAAAAGTAAGTTCCCGCGGCCATGGCTAAACGCAGGGCTGTCTCAGCCGTTATGGGCTCTTGGTTCGCAGTTCCTCGAACCCCATCTGTTCCAAAAAGCTTTCGCACCATCATTTAATACTTTATTAAGAAAATCTAATATAAATACTGATTTAACTCAAACCATCGAAAAAATATAGCAGCTAGAGGTCATCATCAACTATAGCCTTATATATTTTTAGCGCTTGTTTTGTTTCTGCAACATCATGAACTCTCAGTATTTGTACCGCCTGGTTGTAAGCCCAAATTGCCATTGCTAGTGAGCCCGGCAATCTTTGTTCGGAAATCTCACCTTCACTTAACGCAGCAATAAACGATTTCCTGGAAATACCAATTGCAATCGGGACCCCTAAACCGTGGAAAAGACTAAGTCGGTGAAGTATAGCTATGTTATGATCAAGGTTTTTCCCAAAGCCTATCCCTGGATCAACAATCAGATTGCTTTTTGAAATGCCTGCGTCTAAACAAATCATTATTCTATGGTGTAAATATTCAAAAATATCGAGAGGTGCAAATTCATAATAAGGCTTATTTTGCATATCGACGGGGGACCCTTGCATATGCATAAGAATAACGGGAACGCCAAGTTCTTTTAGTAAGCCAATGCTCCTTGGGTCCCCAGACAAAGCCGTAATGTCGTTAACGATGGATGCACCAGCGATTATCGCTGCCTCCATTACAGACGGCTTTTTCGTATCTATGCTAATTGGAACTCCAAATCCCACGACTTCCTTTATAACTGGGATTACTCGCTCTATCTCTTCCTTAGCCGTAACTGGAACAGCGCCAGGTTTACTTGACTCACCGCCAATATCAATTATGTCCGCTCCAGCTGCTATCAGACTGTGGGCTCTGGAAATAGCCGAGTTCACATCCAGATACTTACCCCCATCGTGAAAACTATCTGGGGTAGCGTTAACCACACCCATCAGAAGTGGAGAAGAAAGATCTCCAAAAATCTTTTTTACAGATCTACTGGTTAACTTAAAAATAATATCATCTAAGTCTTCAATACAACCATCGGCTAAGGCCCACTCTCTTGCGCTATCTGTCTCCGTAGTAAAAGAAATGATGTTCTTTTCTGTTTTTATTAAGAGTTCTAATTCATCAAATTGATAGGGTCCTCCTCTCAACTGTATGGATTGTGCTCCATCGTTGATAACAAATTTGTCCCTCTTTAACGAGACGGGGCGGGCAAACAAACTGCTTCCTGGAACAAAAAGGCCGCGCTCAGGCGCGGCCTTTTTCATTATATCCATCATTATATGACTTTAATCACCTAGTTGTGGATCAGGTTCAAGATCGCCACTACCTATGTCTTGCCCTCCGGTTGGTACAGATGATCTTCCCTTTTCTGCACGTGCATTCTCGTCTGAAGGTTTATTTCTCGACAAGCTATCACCGTTGATAAGGCTTTGTATTTCATCACCAGAAAGGGTTTCATACTCTAAGAGACCTCGGGCCAGCGTCTCTAATTCATTTTTATTATCGCTAAGGATCTTTGACGCGTCACGATATGCATCGTCAATTATCCGGCGTGTTTCCTCGTCGATGGATTTGGCTGTCGCATCAGAGAGATTTTTTGTTTGTGTGACTGAATGTCCCAGGAAAACCTCTTGTTGGTCAGCCCCATAAGCCAAAAATCCAAGTTTTTCACTCATACCCCATTCAGTAACCATCCGGCGCGCCATATCAGACACCATCTTAATGTCAGATGATGCTCCAGTGGTAATTTTTTCTTCTCCAAAAATCATATCCTCCGCTATTCGACCACCACATGCAACTCGGAGATCAGCGTAAATTTTCGCCTTCGACAGCGATATTCGATCACCTTCAGGCAATCTCATAACCATACCAAGAGCTCTTCCTCTTGGTATGATTGTAGCTTTATGAATAGGATCTGATTCTGGACAGTGAAGAGCAACAACAGCGTGTCCTGCCTCGTGGTAAGCTGTCAATTTCTTTTCGTCATCCGTCATTACCATTGAGCGCCGCTCGGACCCCATCATCACTTTATCTTTAGCTTCTTCGAATTCATTCATGAAAACAACTCGTTTTCCTTTTCTGGCCGCAAGAAGAGCTGCCTCATTCACCAAATTCGCCAAATCGGCTCCAGAAAAGCCAGGAGTACCTCTTGCTATGGTACGAGCCTCTACATCCGGCCCCAGGGGAACTTTGCGCATATGGACCTTAAGGATACGTTCGCGACCTAGGATGTCCGGATTTGGCACGACCACCTGTCTGTCAAACCGACCAGGGCGTAATAATGCTGGGTCCAACACGTCAGGCCGGTTGGTTGCAGCTATAAGTATTACGCCTTCGTTCGCTTCAAAACCATCCATTTCAACA
>CACITD010000061.1 GCA_902589475.1 uncultured Alphaproteobacteria bacterium
ATGAGTGATATAATTAACATATCGGATAGAGCCATTATGGAGGAAATCGCTAAAACAGATGACCACCCCGTATTGATGATCAATCAAAACCTGTATACAGCGAAAGCAGAATTTCCAGATGGTGAGCTTTACAAAGAGTGGCGTGCAATAAACCAAAAAATGATAGAGTACGGAGATGGAGAAATCATTTGGTCTATGCCAGTGCAGGGACAAATATTATATAATGGTAGATGTCAGGCATTGAGCGAAATCCTAGCATACTGGTATCCATCCCATCAGGCATTTCTAAGTATGAAAGATGCCCCATACCGCGAAGAAAATTTCGCCATTAGAAAAGAAATTATAGAATACGCAATTGTACATCGATGTGACGGGAGAAACCCACCAACGTTAACCAAAAGATAAAGATAAAGATAAATATTAATTTCAACATAATAGAGTCTTGGGTTTTTATGGCATCGTCGACTTATTACTAAATTACACTTGATGAGGATACGAATGGATAAAAGAAATGATGCTGACCTTGAAAAAATGAAACAAATAGCGGCATCGGGAAACGATGAACCGTTATTAATGCTAAACTTAAATCGCTATATCGTTGGCGAATACCCAAATGGAAACGGCTACACAGAATGGCGAAAAGTAAACAAACAAATGCTGGACGCTTCGGAGGGTAAACTTCTCTTCGTACTGCCCGTCCGCGGCCAACGATTATCAAATGGTATATCAGAACAGCTAGATGAAATAATTAGTTTTTGGTATCCATCTCATCAGTCATTTTTAGATATGACGAGCCTTGATTTATTCAAACGAAATGGCGAGCTAAGAAATCAAATTATCGATTGGGCGGCAGTCTACCGCTGTGATCCATCAGACCTTGCTAAGCTAACATAGTATTAATGGCCCCAACTAGAAAACAAGTTAAGACGATAAATGGTTGGATACGACAACCATCCTTTAATGCCGCTATGGCCTCACCCCTACTTTTGCGAAGCCATTACTTGTCCGCGAGACTTACTTTTTTGGAATAATATTCTCCGGACACCTGTGCACTACAGCTTCAGAAACACATAATTCACGAAGTCGAAAACTCTCGGCCGCAGATGGTTGCTCTTTAAGGGATAAAAACGCTTTGTGAGAGGGATACCAAGCACCTAATATTTCGTCTGCAGCCTGTTGCCCTACTGGTTGTCCTAAGCTTGGTACTTGCCACAATAATTTTCCTCCAACTTCTTCTACCATTTTTGGTAAAACTTTCATCCAGTCTGTATAAGGTTTACCATTTGGAAAGCCGGCGCTAGTATGGTATTTGTTGATATTTATCATTAAAATAGGACCATCGCCGGCACTGTTAGCGATTTTTTCAATAGTCTCATACTCTTCTTTATTAGGTGCCCATGTATCATTCATCTGTCATTCCATCTCAAAATCGTAACGTTTTATTCAGACTAACTAACACATTTAATTTTTAAAGTTTTAAATTTATAAAAAGGGTATGGTAGATGTGCTTGCATGCGGTTAAGGCGGCTCTACGCTGAAATAAAAAACGCACTAATCTAGTTAAAATTTCACTAACTCTTTCTTTCGAAAGGCAAGATGCGGCTATTTTGAAGGGGGTGGCGAATAAACCTCTTTTGTGGCTCTATAGGTTTCAGTTGCCGCTACCATTTCTTCCGCCGTAAACAACTGAACAGTCTTCCAGTCTGCTATTGCCCCTCCTAGTATCCCCGAGAGGGCCATCCCTAAATAATTCGGAAGATCATTAAATTCCACAATTAGAACAATATTGTATTCTTGTCCGACAAGCCCATAGAAGTTTATAAGTTTACCACCACATTTTTCAATTAACGGCCTAACAGCGTCTTCACGGTTGCTGCCACTTTCGGCAATGTCTTTAATTGCTTCTCTAGTATATTTAATTTGCATCATATATAACGCCATAACATTCACTCCAAATATTTGAATAACTACGGGACATCGTAACGAAATTAGCATAAAGCTTAGTACAGTTAAGTACGTCTCACAACACTGCTTAAAATAACAACTTTAGGTTCGTGTCCCAAACCCTATGGGCGTGCAAATTGAACAGGCATCGTATGCCCTACTTTTTGAAATCCTAGACGCGTTAGAATGTTTGTTTGGTATTTGAATTGGAATACTGAAAAAATCCCACATTCCTCACACCAGTGAATAGTAATACGCTTCGACGGCAGCGCTTAAAGTTAAAGAAAAAGTAATTTGTCATAAAACGATAACGCAGTGCAGAAAATGCACTTTAGTAATGCATTAATAACGGTAGCATAATTTTGCATTTTCATCGATAAGAAGGTTAGTTCTATACATACTTACCAAACTTACTTATGAAATAATTCCAAACGCAATGGGCAAGATTATCTGGCTAGCTAGCTATCCTAAGTCTGGAAACACTTGGGTTAGAGCATTTCTAGCTAATTATATTTCCAATACTGACAAGCCATTTCTAATAAATGAATTAAGTAATTTCACTTTAGACGACATGAGAATGGCATTCTATGAAAAGGCGGCTAACAAGCCCGTTTCAAAATTTGATACATTTGACCCTATTCGGCTGCGACCTATGGCTCAAAGAGCGCTTGCTGATAGTTTTGAAGTCGATTTGTTTGTAAAAACACATTCCCAGAACATAGAAATAGGAGATGTCCCCCAAATAAATGCTGAAGTAACAGCAGGAGTAATTTATATCGTTAGAAACCCATTAGATGTTGCTGTGTCCTATTCTTCATACTATGGAAAGACTATTGATACTTCGATAGAAGAACTAAACGATAAGTCTAATACATTGCGCCCCCGTGGTTTGTTTTGTCGCATAGGAAAGTGGAGTGATCATGTTTCCAGTTGGTTGGAAAATAATAACCTTCCAACAATATGCATAAAATATGAGGATTTATCGAATAATCCCGATAAACATTTTGGCCGGATTATTTCTGAATTAGGATTTGAGTTGGACTCAGAGCGTCTTAGGAGAGCTATCAGATTTTCTTCTTTTAACGAACTATCAAAACAAGAAAAGCAATTAGGTTTCGTAGAGAAACCTCCTACAGCTGATGAAAACTTTTTTCGAAACGGTGTTACTAACAATTGGGAGTGTCATTTAAACTCCTCTCAGCGAAAACGTTTAGAGCAAACGCAAGGCGAGATGATGCAAAAACTTGGCTATTTCGGTTAGGCCTTTATCTGCCTAGTCTTTCCTCAGTCAAGGACAATGGCATAGTGCTTCTTTTGGTGTAAACAACGTCCAAGCGATAGGACAAATGATGGGACTTTAAATAATATAACCATTATTACTGTTTAATTTTAATATGCTATACGGAAATTGAGACGGACACCAAACCCACCGCGACCTATAAAGAAGCTTCTATAAGTCATTGTTTGCAAACAACTATGTCAATATGGCGTGGTGAGTTTCGCACCCAATTAACTGATTGCTGATTTTCTGTTGAGTAGGTTGCAGCGTTCAAATCCCCTGCCCCCATAGTTGCTCTTTCATCATACCCAAAGTTACGACCTAGATGATAGATAATCCGCTATGTACTTGTTGTCATTAAATATGTCGGAGTATATTGGTAACTCCCGTTGTTTGGTATCCAGAACTTCTCGTATAGCCGCCTCGTAGTTCGTAGCAGTTTGCTGCCAGGTATATTTTGTTTCTACCCGTTCTAAAGCAGCCTTAGACAAATACCTAGCACGGTTCAAGCCGTCTATTAAACCATCTCCAATACTCTGCAAAGACGTAGGGTCAACAAGGATCCCAGAACCATCTGAAAAAATTTCTGATGGACCGCCATTTTTCGTCACGACTGGTGCTAGGCCTGCTGCAGCAGCTTCGATTGGAGCTAGGCCAAAGGGTTCATAAAAAGATGTAAGCGCAAATATTGAGCCTCGATCGGCAAAATAACGAAAGGTAGCTGCTAACTCTAATTGCGAGGTAACGTTTAGAAAATGAACATTGTTGCCAATTAAGTCGCGTCCTATTGTGTCCAATATTTCGTTTAATACAAACTGCTCGTCCTTGCTGAGCTTTGCAATATCTACTCTTGGCTCTTCAATACCACGTATACAAAGGACAAGCTGAACCCTATCTAACGATGGCCGTCGTTCTAGGAACGCTTTGACAATACCAATAATGTTCTTTTTCTGATCCAGTCGACTTGATACAATTATAGCTTGGCTACTACTTCTACCAAACGTTAAATCCAATTTTGGTTTAATTGAAAAATCTAGCTGATTGGCAACGGAATTAAAAATCTTTCGATTCACCCCTGGCGGGCTTACACTAAATTTTATACTTTTATCAGAGTTGGAGGCGCCTGAATAAAGCGGATGCCTATACTGCTCATCTCGTTCTTGTAAAGTAGATACAAAGATTTTGTCAGCATACTTTATACTGACACGTTCCGCTGCTATACGTTGCGAGAACTTAAACCGAATGTCTAAGTCACGCCAATATCCACCACTTTCAATTAATTTATCAAGTTTTTGCGCCCCAAGTGAGTGACCGGTGAAAGAAAAAGGAGTACGAGTACGCTGCTTGAGTAAGGCTGCTGTATAACCACCATCTGCGTAATGGGCTGTGAAAAAGTCTGGAAGAGATTCTCCATAGAACCTCAAAATTTCATCAGCAAATTCTGATAAATGTGGCCACAATTCTTCCTTGCTTAAGAATTTATTTCCACCGCAAGGAAAACGAAGAATTCGTAGGTTTTGTTCTGTACCAGGATAAATATCTTGATTGGCTGAAA
>CACITD010000062.1 GCA_902589475.1 uncultured Alphaproteobacteria bacterium
ATCCATATTAATAAGTTGGATTGCATTTATATAGAGCAGCGCCCATCGAAGAGGCATAGGAAAGTGGACGATGTTAAAAATTCTTCAGATTGATTTTAATACTGACGCATTTCAGAGGAAGTGCGGCCACTCAGCCAGCCTTGTTTGTCAATGGCTTGCAACAAGTGTTTTAATCTTTTTGAACCCAAAATTGATACATTCCCGAGAACGCACTTTGATTAGCTTTCTCGTATAAATGCCACTTTTCCAAGTTGTATGGATCTTCTGTGTTTGTATTGGTTATTTTAAAGTGCGAAACGATTTCGCGGTACTCAAAACCACAAAATTTTAGGCCTAGCTTACCAAGATAGTCTTTTATTTGAGGAATTGTGAACCTGTGTTCTTGTACATGAAATAAAAGGTCCCGTAGACCACTCAAGCTATAAAAGTCAGCGGAATTTAGAAGCAACTTATGATGAACTTTATTTGATTTTATAATCATGTTTCTAAAATACTTTGTTTCTGGATCGCTTGAACCAATGCCAAGTTGAATTATTTCGTTTCTGGTCTCGGCGACATGTTGTCTGGCAGACTCACTATAAAGTCCTATCTTCATTAGGCCGCTTGGCTTGAGGCAGTCTGTCAACACTGCCCAACCGGCCATTGGGTCGGTCATATGATGTAAAACACCCGTACTCTCGATGATGTCAAATTTCCTATTGAGTTCCACTAAGTTTAAGATGTCAGCTTGCATGTATTCTATATTTTCAATTCCCATCTCTTCGGTTTTACGCTTTGCGTAAGCTAAGCTTGATAAGCTGAGATCGACGGCTAAGACTTTTGAAGAATCGAACCTTGCTGCGGTACCAATTGAATGTTGTCCTGTACCACACCCCGCAATTAGGATATTTGGAGCGTTAACTGAAAGGATCTTTTCATTGTAAATTCTTAAGTTGTTTTCATTTACCAGTTTAGATAAGGATGCAGGCTTTAGAGGTAAACTTAAATTGACCCATCTTGGGTATGGCCTTTCCTCGTACTGCGCTCGCACCTTTGACGATACGTCGTTTGCGATTTCTTGAAGTATCGGGACCTGGTACTTTAGATCTTTCTCTTTTTGCATGTCTCCTATCTGGCGATTGTGGACATCCCTAATATCATCCGTGATGATCAATGAATCACACCAGTCATACTCATAGAGTGCTTTATAGGAGGCTAGGGTTAATATCACCTGCGGTGTTGGTTGCTGATTTTTCTCAAGAGCACTTTTCACTGCCTTTGAGAGGGCTTTAAGGGTTTTTTCCTCGTCTTCCGTTTGATCGTAAATATATTCATTTACAAAGCATTGTAGCGCCAAAGCCGACTGGAATTCGAGCAAGTGATCTGGTACCTTTTTAAGACATGCAATATTTGCAAGGATGCTCGCCCTAAGGTTTTTCAATAACCCCTCTATGTCTAGGTCAGGGAGAGGGCAGACTTTCAACAGCTTGATTAGCAATGGAAGTTTACTCAAGTCTGACATAACATCTTGCGGGGGGGTGTCTAGCTCATCAGAATTGACCATTTTTAGTTGTTTCTGCAGGATCGGTTCAACTTTAAGAAGACTGATAGCTGCTCCGGCAATATCAGCAGGCCTTGCATATGTCTTCTTATCAAGTATGGAAATAATGATGCCTTGGAGTCCTCGATTACGCCGTTTAAAAGTAATGCCTTTAAGAGAGTTTCCCATATTATTATAGGCTTCAGTAAAATCCGGTTTGATAGAGATTGCCTCATTGTAAGCCTTTATAGCCTTCTCCAGATTCCCTTGGTCTTTGAGGGCGTTTCCCATATTATTATAGGCTTCAGCAAAATCCGGTTTGATAGAAATTGCCTCGTTGTAAGCCTCTATAGCTTCTTGTAATTTTCCTTGGTGGAAGAGAACTGCACCTACATTGTTATAAGCGTCGGCGTAATCAGGCTTGATAGAGATTGCTTCGTTGTATGCCGCTATAGCTTGATCCAATTCGCCTTGACCTTTTAGGACATGCCCCATGTTGATATAAGCATCTACGTAGTCAGGTTTGAACGATAATAACTCTTGGTATGATCTTGTAGCCTCATTAAGTATGCCTTGGTCTTTGAGTGTATTTCCTATGTTGTAATACGCGTCAGCAAATTCAGGCTTAATCGATAGTGCTTTGTTGTACAGATCAATAGCCTTGTTGGGCTCGCCGAGACTTCTGAGAGTATTTGCTGCGTTGTAATAGGTCTCAGCCAAATCAGGTTTGATAGCGACGGCTTTTTTATATAATACAATGGCTTCATCCGGTTTTCCTAACTTCTTTTTTGTGGCGCCAATGATATTGTATAGAGGTACAGAAAAAGAATATTTGGTTATTAATTTTAAGGCCTTGGCTAAGACTTTTTCAAATTGTCCCTGAGTGTACAGATTTATCAGGGGTTGTAATTCATCTTGTGGCGGGTTGTGGGCATCTGAAGTTTGAGCCATGGGCTTATTCGATAAACCAAGCCGTCCCTGTATTCTATTAAGAATGTCACCGCTGATGCCCCTATCTTTAGCTTCTTCATATAACATTTTCGCATCTGCTGTGTGATCTAGTTTGATAAGAGCATCAATGTAACTTAACCAGAACTGGGGTATGTTAGGATTCACTTCTAATGCAGTCTTTAAGAAGGGTAATGCCTCATTCACTTTTCCGACACCAACCGCCAGAACCCCCATGTTATGATTGGCATCCGGATGTCTAGAGTTAGCTCTAAGAATGGCTGTGTAATAAAGGTCAGCCTCCTGAACTCTTCCTGCCTTATGAGCCTCAATGCCCTTCTGTAATGCTTGACTCTGTTTAAGTCTCATTTAATTCATTTAAAAGCCGTCGGCTTACACCCAAAACTATTATAGTAACGTTAATGACAAAGCGGTCCGTCATTGAATACTGTTTTTTCAAATTAAAAGGACCAAACTATCGTAGGGTTTTTCACTTGAATGTTTAAAATAATAAATTTTTCATGTATCTATCAGTTTGGCTATTTTACGTGTGATTGTGACGATACCTGCACTTCCTATGCTGGTAAACGTGAGAAGTTCTAACTTACACCACATTAATCACAGATGAACAATTGCGCATAGATCAGTCTCTCTAGCTTTCAAAGAATATCCGCTATTATAGGCCTTAGATATTAAGGACTTCCACCTTGCAGCTGCGAGGCCTGTTTAATAAATAACACTTTTATATGCGATACACATAGTGCGTCCACAATTATACTCACGAATGAACGTGTTGTAGCCAAAAATGGCGTGGGATTGGCGCATCCGAGAGGATTCGAACCTCTGACCTCTGCCTTCGGAGGGCAGCACTCTATCCAACTGAGCTACGGATGCTCAAATTATTGGTACCGTTATTTTTCTGCGCGAGCAATAAAGTAATGAAGATTTGGGAATTGGTTTGTAGAATCGATCCATTTTACTTTAGCCATGGTGATTAACCTTAATTTTTGTGTGCTGAGCTATAATGTCCAAATATAAAACAAAAACCATAGTAAAAGTTGCAGATTCACACTGTTTATTGTACATGCACTACAGAAGGTTTAATTTTAAGGTTGATTTTTTAGTTGATAGTGGACTTAATTTCCTTCAATCAATAGACAATTGAGGTTTGTTTAATGGCTAAACCGTTAGAGATATTGGAAACGAATTCAAAGACGGTTGTCTGCGATGGAGGGGGTGGAGCACTTGGCCATCCGCGGGTATTTTTACAAATAGGACAAGAGAATGAGATAGAATGTCCGTACTGTGGACGAGTTTATAAATACCGCCACAGAGTATTGCTCGATACAGCAAGCTAGAATTGTTACATTGTAATACGAATAGCTATATGTATTTTTTATTTAAACGCCACTTTAGGAGGGATGTAAGTGCTTAACGGGAAGCGTATTCTCCTTATAGTGACGGGCGGCATTGCGGCTTTTAAATCATTGGAGTTGGTCCGCCAAATCCGCTCTGCTGGTGGAGAAGTAAGAGCGATATTGACGAAATCGGCGACCGAGTTTGTTACACCTCTTAGTTTGCAGGCGTTGACCGAGGACAGAGTTTATTCTGATATATTCTCACTAACGGATGAATCTGAAATGGGGCATATTCAGCTGTCTCGTAATTCTGATCTAATTGTAGTTGCTCCTGCAACTGCCAATTTTTTAGCAAAGATGCGCTTGGGAATCTGTGATGACCTCGCCTCAACGGTTGTATTGGCAACAGATAAACCCGTAATCGTTGCCCCAGCTATGAATGTTCGGATGTGGGATCACGCGGCAACTCAGGAAAATATAATCAAGTTAAAGGATCGGAATATTAAATTTATTGGTCCAACTGAAGGTGAAATGGCGTGCGGAGAGTATGGTTTAGGGCGGATGTCTGAGCCAACCGAAATTGTTAATGCTATCCAATCAATATTAAAACCAAATCAACCTCTCTTAGGCAAAACGGCCTTAGTCACGGCAGGCCCAACACGCGAGCCAATTGATCCTGTTCGCTTTATTGCTAATAGATCTTCTGGTAAGCAAGGGTATTCTATTGCGGAAGCCCTTGCTGCAGCTGGTGCAGAAACGACACTTGTCACGGGGCCAACCAATCTTCCTGTTCCAAGTGGTATGCGAGTCCTAAAGGTTGAGACAGCGGACGAGATGCTAGCTCATTGCATGGAATCCCTCCCCGTTGATATAGCTGTTTGTGCAGCTGCGGTGGCGGATTGG
>CACITD010000063.1 GCA_902589475.1 uncultured Alphaproteobacteria bacterium
ATCATCGAAAAAACCTGCTGTGAGCGTCTCATCAGCATCAGTCCCTATTTTGGTTATACCTGTTCCAGTTAACGTTCCCTGAAAGGCCTGTGCTAATATATCGTGTGCTGGGTGGTTCCAGTAATTTAGCGTAAGGAAAAGTCCAGTTTCAGAATCTGGCACCTCATTCAGAATTCCATTGTTTGTATTAAAATCAGGTTCTAAGTCCCAAGCAAAAACACCCTCTAGCCAGTCTTCCCCATTGCTCATCCATGTCTGAAGCCAAGCTTTAAATGCATCTGCTTGTTCCTGATAGTCGAAAGGTCGTTCTAAATCCCGTCTTAAAATGTTATTTGCAGACCCATCCAGTGCAGAGTACCCGAACTCTGTCACTATGATCGGCTTAGGTAGAGATTTAGCTAAATTTTGAACCTCGGTAATTAGGTTCCTGCCACTTAAATAGCTATTACTCCAGCCTGCTATAAAATCTTCATATGTGCCATCATCACCAGCTACAAGATCAACATACAAGTTGAAACCGATGTGACTGAGATGATCGACCATCCCTAAGTTTTTTAAATCGTCACTATTATGATCACCATCAGTTTCTCTGGCATAATGAGCATTTACAAAATTGCTATACCATAAATTTCCTGAATAGCTCTCCCTTACCTCAGCAATCAGAGCGTCCCACTGTTGAGTATAAGTTGCCGTAGCTATAGGCCCTAATTCGCAACCAATACTCATGTAAGGCAAGTTGTATTTTCCTGATAATTCCGCGAGCTCTTTGATGTGCGTCCCATAACTATTGAACCAAGCATCTGTATTGCTAGGAGTATATCGTTCAGGTGCGAGTTGGCTTCCAGCAAAATCTGGCAATATAACAGTTGGGTAAATTATTGGGGTAACACCTGCGGCTAAATAGGTGTTGATTCCATCCTCAATATTTTCAAGATCTGGCGTAACATGTCTGCCTATTGTGGGGGAGCGATTTACGGTGTCAGTGGATTTATCAAGTTCAAAATTTATATGCATAAGAACATAGTTGCCGCCATCTGAAGCTATACGAGCTGCAACATCATGCGTTTGCACGTCCCAATTCTCTTTACCTCTAAAGTCGGGTGCTTGTGTTCCTTCATTATCAGTATCCCAATCATAAGCGTTCTGCGTGCTTACTGAACTTCCTTGTATGCTCCAAGGTTTGACCATAACAATACTCCAATTGTTGATCTTTATTGGCTTAGTAAAGGCTACGAAATTTTAACTTTGAACTGAAGTTACTATTATGTTGATGATGAAATCAAGCATAAGAGCGTTGCTGGATATTCAATAATCAAAACTAGTTAACAGTACACAAACCCATCTCTTGCACACCTCAAATATACATATCCCCCATACCCTGCATGGACCCGGCACTGGGTATGCCGTAGCTAAAGTGATAGTCCTCTGTGAACACATAGCTGTCTGGCTGAAAGTGAATACTTGAAGGAAGGTATGGCACGGCAAGTGTGCAGACAGAGTGACTATTCTAACTGCATAACAAACTGTAGAACATTTGGTGCCTATTGACAGGACTCACGGATGTGGCAACCTATTGTAATTGCTTGTAAGTGACTTGTTGTTGGTGCAGGACTAAGGAAATTAACTCCCGCCGTCCGCACCATTAACTCGTACAAACAACACCTAACTCATTGAAATATATGCATAAATTATCTGTGTATATTTTACTGGGGTACAAACTAGTGTACAATCATACAGGTAAATACCTAAGTCAATCAAATGGTATCTATTATTTTATTAGATGAGTTCCGACTGATTTAAGTGATCAATACAAGTCGAATATCTACCCCATTACAGGATCAACCCAGTAGGCAGTACCTTCAAAGTTGAAGGTAGGTAAGTTCTCTATGATACTGTCCTTCTCAGCTTCAGCAGCCGTGTAAAAGTGAGTGCCCGTTTGGGTGTTAAAGAACCTATATAAAGGTATCGATCCGTCTACCTGTTCTGTGTAACCCTTATAGGCTTCTCCCTCAAAACTAAACTGAGGAAGAGTGTCTAAGATGTTGTCCCTTTCAACAGTAGATTGTGTAAAGAAGTGGGTGCCTGTTTGCGTATTAAAGAAACGAAAGACAGTATCTGCAGCAGCATTCGTTGGATCAGCTGCTCTGAAGGTTGGTCCTTCAAAGTTAAAGGCATCTAAATTATTAATCACTGAATCCCGCTCAACTGTACTGCCACTCAAAAAGTGGGTTCCCGTATCAACATTGAAGAAACGATATATACCTCTGTCTACGTCTTCTGGTCTTATAAGATCTGTAAGTTGTGCAATCCCGTCCGAAAACTGAAGTGTCTCGATAGAGATAAGTGTGTCCGCTCCTCCATTAGATGGATCTATCGGTGTAACAATTATGGATTTACCAATTTCTGTAGCACTATAATTATCTACAGAAAGTGAATAGATAATCGTATCAATACCATCCCCTGCATTAATTTCAGTGGAATTGGGATTGGCATTCAGATCAAAAATAGTGTCATCACCAGCCCATGTTTTGATCATGGAACTCTCAATGCGATCATTTATGGTTATAGCACTAGAATAATCGTTCATACTTAAATGAGAGGTTCCTTCATAAAGAATCCAATCTTGTTGCAGATGATTAAGTTGAATGCCGTTCATTGGACCTACGATAAGATCCAGGATGCCGTCATTATTATAATGGAAGAAGTCGCTACTAGCGGACGAACCCCAATTAGTTGTTGTTTGAGGTAACTTCTGATCATCAAGTTTCGCAAAAACCCCTGCACCCGTGTTTACATAAACTATCGGTGCACCGCTATTTGAATAAGGGTATACTGCGAGATCAATCAAACCATCATTCGTTAAGTCTATGCAGTCAAAAAAGTTAATATTCTGTTGAGTGTCCTCATCTAATACCCGGATAGAAAGAGGGGTAAGCGTCTGGTTTTCTGTGGAATAAAACTCCAAGCGAGAAAATGCTTGTCCATCATCTTCATAATATGACCCGTCATCTCTGGGGCTTCGGATTATCGAGCCATTAGCTTTAAATACGGCTACGGGAATGGAGTCTGGGAACAATTCCATTGTACTGGATGCCGAGTGGCCATACGCGAGTATAGGGCTTCCATCTATTTCTGTGAGGGTCGATAGTCCTTCATTACGTGTATAAGAGACATAATTAACCGTAACTGTTGATTGAGGTAAATATGAGGAAACCATAGTCCATGAAGGATCATCGTTTTTCGAGAATAATCCCAACCCAGACCCAGTTTGAACACCATTAGAAAATGCATCCACAACAGAGACAACCTTTTCAGTTACTGATGAACTTTCCGTATTTGGGATTGGGGTAAAGGTATTTGCGTGAGCGGGTACTTGGATTACCGAGGAAAAAGTACCTGTAGCATTATCTAAAGAGTAACCGAATCCACTTGCGACTTGTGTTGTCGCATCACGAAAAATAGTTCCAGAGCTTTGAAAATAACCTCCTAACCAAATTTCTGGACCGGAACCACCATTAACTATACCAGCCGAATGATACCAATTTTCAACTCCTACGTTGATATGACTATACTTCCCATTTGCTTGTGATAATAAGACCGAAGCAAAAGCTGCATTCGTCTCTGCTGGTTGACCTGATCTTCCATCTTCTCGATTGACTGCGTATAACACATCCTGGTACCCATCATCATTTAGATCCCCTGCTACAACTTTTCGTGATGAGCCCTCAAGTGAGATTGGGTTTTGAGAAGAAAAAACTAATTGGTCTCCGTCAACAAAACCTCCATTTCCATCTGAAAGAAAAACAACAAGTCTGTTTGGGGACGGCCCTACTTGGACTGTGGCAAAAGTTTCAGGATTTTGCCCACTTTGGAAGTGCATTATAATATCATTGAATCCATCGGCATTAAGATCAAGAAAGATATTATTGACTGATGCAGCGCCTTGTCTGTCCCCCCAACCGTCCCATTGATAATAAGGACTAAAACTTGGAAGAACATTATTTGTTTTTTGGAAGAAGCTTGAATTGGTCATTTTATAAACTCATAGATACAATTCTTAGACTTTATAAAGAATATTCAAAGGTTTAAATTTTACTATTTCTGTGTATTCACGACTGTATTACTTATTTTTAACTATTTGTATTAAGGGCACCTTTTCATAATCACCAGTCACGGAACTTACCCGCATCTGATGTGCTGTATGCACTTATGGGCTTGTCACCTAATACCTTGATGACATATTCCTTGGTACGATGTGCACCTCTGAAGAATGTCTTACTCCTACCATGACCTTTGAGTTCAAGATAAAACTCTACAGCTTCAGATAGAGTCGGGGCGTTATCTACTCGATCTGTCCAATCAGGTATTACAGATAGTTTAGGTATATTGAGCTTTTGTAATCTCACACCTAGCCAGTAGTCGTCTAAGCGTTGGGTTATTGAT
>CACITD010000064.1 GCA_902589475.1 uncultured Alphaproteobacteria bacterium
AGAGACGTATGCAAAAGTGGACGGTTCTGGATGCGTCATTGTCTCTGCGGCTATTGAAGCCGAAATAAGCCAGTTAACACATCAGGAAGAGAAGAATGAATTTCTCACAACTTTAGGATTAGAAGAAGCTGGTTTAAATAAACTAATTAGAGCAGGTTATGGTCTCCTTAATCTGATCACGTTTTTCACGGCTGGTCCAAAAGAGGCTCGCGCGTGGACACTTCCAAAGAACTCAACCGCTCCTCAAGGAGCAGGCAAGATTCATTCGGATTTCGAGCGAGGCTTCATTAGAGCAGAGACTATTAGCTATGAAGATTATATTGCGAATGGTGGCGAAAATGGCGCTAAAGAAGCGGGTAAATTAAGAGTAGAAGGGGCTGATTATTTGATAAAAGACGGTGATGTCTTGCACTTCCGTTTCAATGTCTAATCATTTTTCAAGGACTTGGACGATAACCAACAATACAGTAGACATTGTTGCAAGTTGATCTCGAGCGCTTATGATTAATAGCCAACTTTGATGTGTCAGATTTAAGCAACGTTTTTCTAAAACCGGAACTCTGCACCATGGGAATGTTATTAAAAACAATCGCCTCTGACGGTCATAAGTTCGATACATATATAGCCCAACCAAACGGGACCCCTTTAGGCGGATTAGTTATTATCCAAGAAATTTTTGGTCTCAACAGCCATATCAAAAGCATTGCAGATAAATATGCCTGTGAGGGGTATTTGGTAACTGCACCTGCACTCTTCGATCGAATAGATACAGGTATCGAATTAAATTACGAGTCAGATGATATTGAAAAAGGGCATTATCTCAAAAACACCACTGGAGATGAGCTGCCTCTCAAGGATATTGATGCTGCAAGGTCTATTGCGAGCGCCGCTGGTAAAGTCGGTATAATTGGGTTTTGTTGGGGCGGAACTTTGGCGTGGCTAGCGGCCTGCAAAGTGCCCGGGTTTACGTGCGCCTCGTCTTATTATGGAGGTGGGATAGCAGGTCTCATGTCTTTCACAGCAAAGTGCCCCGTGATCTTTCATTTTGGCAGGAAAGACCCAGCGATTCCTCCAGAAGAAGTTGAAATTATAAGAGTTTCGCAGCCGGATAACCATGTTTACCTATATCCCGCCGGTCACGGATTTAACTGTGATCAAAGAAGAGACTTTGAACCAACCAGTAGCAAAATCGCCCAGGAACGGACTTTAGAATTGCTAAAGAAGAACCTCGCCTGAGACCGGACCCCAATTTAAAAAACCCGTCCCGCTACAGCGTCGAGTTTTGCCACAAGCTTCGGATCTCTATTTTCTGGAGACGTCACTATCGCGAAGTCCAATGCTCGGTCGCCTCCCTGAATATCTTCACTAGGCCGCACTTTAATCTTTGGCAAAGCATTTTTAAGTAATAAGTTCGCATTGTCGCGATTTTTTTCTATTACCTTGATAACACTCTCTACTGAAACAGCTTCGTGATCAGGATGCCAGCAATCATAATCCGTTACCATGGCAACTGTCGCATAGGGAAGTTCTGCCTCCCTTGCTAATTTTGCTTCCGGCATATTAGTCATACCAATTACATCGCACCCCCAGGACCTGTATAAATTGCTTTCAGCTAATGTTGAGAATTGGGGGCCTTCCATACAGATGTACGTGCCGCCGAGATGTGACGGTAATCCCAAGTCTTGGCAGGTATTGTGCAATGCGTGTTGGAGCCGATCTGATATAGGATGCGAAAATGATACATGAGCCACGCAGCCCTCTCCAAAAAATGTTTTCTCTCTGGAAATAGTTCTATCAATAAATTGATCCACGAACACGAAGTTTCCTGGCATGTATTCCTCTTTTAAGGACCCTACTGCACTTAAGGAGATAATATCAGTAACACCCGCCCTTTTCAGACAATCAATGTTCGCTCTGTAATTTATTGCCGTTGGAGTGAGTTTATGTCCTCTCCCATGTCGGGGAAGGAATACTATCGGAACTTCATCTATTTCGCCAAATAATAGATTATCAGAGGATTTCCCAAACGGAGATAAAACCGACTTCCATTGGGCTCCTTTCAAGTCTTCTATTTGGTCGATCCCGCTACCACCAATAATCCCTATTATTGCTTTCATAAGGAACTCCCCCAAAAAAAATAGGCCGCTAAACTACGCGGCCTAAACGAAAAACTTTACTTGTTCATTAATGGACATCAGACCATATTTTCTTTTTGCTGTAGTAAAATAACCCAGTCATAACGAGCAAGAAAATGATAACCATCACACCCATTCTCTTTCGCTGCTCCATGTTAGGCTCGGTTGCCCAAGCGAGGAACGCTGTGACATCTCGCGCTTGCTGCACTAATGTAGCTCTCGTACCATCCCCATATTCAACTCCATCCTCTACTAACGGCGAGGGCATAGCAATCTGATTTCCGGGATAGTAGGCGTTGTAATACATGCCTTCCCCAATTTCTTTGCCCTGGGGGGTTTCGTGATAACCACTGAGTAATGCATACAGGTAGTCAGCACCGCCGGCTCTTGCATCGACCATGAGCGAGAGATCTGGGGGGAGAGCACCATTGTTACTAGCTCTCGCAGCATTGTCGTTTGGGTATGGCGATGGCCACATATCAGATGGGATAGCTGCCCGCTCAAACATCTCTCCTTCGTTGTTTGGGCCATCTTCAACTTGAAATTCCGCCGCTATCGCTTTTACCTCGTTTTCGTTGAAACCCAGATCAGTCAAATTTCTAAATGAGATAAAATTTAGCGAATGACAAGTCGCACATACTTCTTTGTAGACTTGAAAGCCCCGTTGCAATTCACCTCTATTGAACGTGCCGAAGGGTCCGTTAAATGACCACTCCTGGGTAGGGAACGCAACGCTTTCAGCGCTTCTTGCTGTTGTAGCAATAGGAACGGTAACTAAAACTGTCAGCAGCAAAGTTATTAACTTTTGTATACGGCCCATCATGGTTTCTCCCTAGCCGCCGCCGGCGCAGGTGCGGGAATTCCATTCCCTCCCCCAAGCACGGACTTACCTATACTCCTCGGGAGCGATCGCGGTGTCTCAAATATTGATAGAGCCGGCAAAAGAATAATAAAGTGAAAGAAGTAGTAAACTGTGCAAAGCCTTGAGAGAACCACGTAAATACCTTCTGCTGGCTTGGCCCCCAGGTAAGTTAATGCAACGCAATCTAACAAAAACACCCAGAACATAATTTTGTAAATTGGTCGGAAAGTCGCACTCCTTACAGGCGATCGGTCGAGCCAGGGAAGGACGAATAGAACAGCTATAGCCGCAAACATAGCGAGGACACCAAGCAGCTTATCGGGTACAGCTCGCAATATGGCGTAAAATGGCAGGAAGTACCATTCTGGAACAATATGAGCTGGCGTCACCATTGGATTTGCGGGGATATAGTTATCAGGATGACCCATAGAATTGGGCAGGAAAAATACAACCGCGGCCATAATCGTTAGGAAGACACTGAGCCCGAACATATCCTTTACGGTATAATATGGATGGAAGGATACCGTATCCTGATCACCTCGAACATCAATGCCGAGCGGGTTGTTCGAACCAAACCTATGGAGGGCTACGATGTGTAAGACAACAACGCCCACAATAACAAAGGGCAATAGGTAGTGCAGTGAAAAAAACCTATTGAGTGTTGGATTATCAACGGAAAAGCCTCCCCACAACAAAGTAACGATCGACTCGCCCACAAGCGGGATTGCGGAGAAAAGGTTTGTTATTACGGTAGCGCCCCAGAAACTCATTTGTCCCCAAGGAAGAACATACCCCATGAAAGCAGTTGCCATCATCAGTAACAAGATTACCACGCCGAGCATCCATAGCAATTCTCTAGGGGCCTTATATGATCCGTAGTACAGCCCCCTAAATATATGGATGTAAACAACTATAAAAAAGAAGCTGGCACCGTTTGCATGAATGTATCGTATTAGCCACCCGTAGTTTACGTCGCGCATTATTCTCTCGACTGATTGAAAGGCGTGGTCAACGTGAGCTGTGTAGTGCATTGAAAGTATGATGCCTGTAACAATCATTATAACGAGTGTTATTCCTGCTAAAGAACCAAAGTTCCACCAGTAATTGAGGTTCTTTGGTGTTGGATACTCGTGCATTTCATGATGCAGAAACGTAAAAACTGGAAGTCGATGGTCTATCCATCTTGCTACCGGGTTAGTAAGTTTTGGGCCACTCATAATTTTCTTCCTCAACCAATCTTTATAACATCATCTGAAATATACTTATAGGGCGGGATGACAAGGTTTGTCGGCGCGGGCCCTTTTCTTATGCGGCCCGACGTATCGTAATGCGATCCATGACAAGGGCAGAACCACCCCCCCCATTCACCCTT
>CACITD010000065.1 GCA_902589475.1 uncultured Alphaproteobacteria bacterium
ACGATGTGTTTAATAAAACTTTATCCAAGAACTAGCTACAAAGAGATTTTTTTACTTTAATTTTTAAAGTTACCCCAAAACGGCTGCTCTTTTTAGGAATTTTCTTCACCTCTTTAAAACAGTTCTTTTGTGACTCTAAATTTACATAAAAAAAAGGGGCCGCCCAAAGGCGACCCCTCATATTTTTTTACAGCTATTAGAAGCCGACTTTCAAACCAGTTACAAGATATGTACCTGAATGTTCGTCGTCAGTAACTGTTGGATCGTCCGTAGAGTACGTCGCCATACCTAAGGTACTGGCCCACGTTACACCCTTACCGAGCGAGTATTTAGCAGAGAGATGAAAAACATCTGCTTCAGCTTGGCCTGCTTTTGCCGCTCCGCCTTCACGCTCACCATGATGGTAGCCTAAGCTAATACCCATAGGACCGGAGTCATATGTAATACTACCTGCAACGGCCGTACCGTCTGCAGCACCAGTATCTTCAAAGTTGGCTGTAGCGATATTAACGCCAAATGCACCCATGCCGAGCCTTACACCAAAAGCTGTTGCTTGTGGCTCGGAGTCAGCACCTGCACCTGCTTCTGCGTCAGTTACTGTACCGTAACCAGCAGAAATACCTACAGACATGCCGCCCATTTTCGCCTTGTAGTTAGCACCGGCTGTCACATAGTCGGACTTGTTAGCGTTACGGTCAAACTGTGCGCCACCGTCTTCACCGGCCCATGGAGCATAGGATACGCCCAACTGGAAGCCATTCACACGTGGTGTGTAGTATGTGATTTTTTCGGAGTCGTTCATGCCGTTTGGCTCAATGTTTGTCGATCCCATTGGCTGACGGAAGTGACCTGATTGGCTGATTGAACCACCAGTGTTAACCCAGGAACTTTGGTCACCAGAGTTGAAACCAATACCGTAACCTTTTGCAGAATAGTGCATTTTGTACAGTGCAGAGTTTTCCGAACCTAGGTTGATTTCACCGAAACCACCTTTAACGATCAGGTATGATTCGTCGATGGTGTCACCACCGCCGTTACCTTCAAGCTGCATGTTAACGCCAACGGACATGCCGTTGTCGAGCTTTACCATTCCCTTGAAGTGAACTTCAGAGTCTGATTTTACGTCTACGCCACTGTAATCGGCTGTGCCAACGTCGTCTTGGCTAACATAACCAACCCACTGCTCCATGTATCCGCCAACGCTCAATTTCATTTTTGCGCTTGCTGGAGCAGAAGCGATCATACCAGCAGCAACTAGTGCTGTTGATCCTAGAAGAATTTTCTTCATATTCTCTTCTCCTTAAGTACCACATTGTGGTAGTTTATTAATAGAGACAACAGCCATAACGCGTTTACAGCTGTAGCGACCTCTAGATTCCTTCAGTATTTATTGAATTTAAGCCGTTTGGTCAAACATTGTTCACCAAAAATGATGCAAAAAAACAGCAATGTTACATAAATGTCACATTTTTTCCAAAATACTGCTCATTTCAGCAAAGGGAACGTTGAAAGCGGCAGTGACACACGTTTCAAAGAGGTGTCCTTTTATAGTTTCGCCTGCTAATTCATTTGTTTCTTTGAGCCGCACACGCTAAAAGAAACAGATTGTTAATCTTAAAAATTTTTGCGAGAGTTTGTGAGATGAAACGCTTTTTTTGGTCATTGCTCATAGCGCCGATTTTGTTTGGATGTGAGGGGGCGGATATTGAGTACAAATACCCTGTCAAAGTGGGTGCCGGTGATCAATACGGCTATGAAGAGCCAGAAAAATTTTTTGGAAAAGATGGCTTCACGTTATTTGACAACACTGGAGGATCAAAAGGTAGTGGCGGTTCAGGAAGTGGAGGAATTGGCGTAAATAGTTTTCTCTGGCGTGCATCCTTAGACACTATAGCATTCATGCCTCTTCTGTCGGCCGACCCATTCGGCGGTGTTATTATAACTGACTGGTATGGACCGCCAGAGTCTCAAAACGAACGCTTTAAGTTAAATGTTTTTATCCTGGGAAAAACCCTTCGCTCAGATGGAGTGCGAGCGACCGTATTTAAACAAGTAAAGGGTACAGATGGGTCCTGGGTTGACGCCGCACGCGATGGACAGCTCGACAGAGACGTAGAAGACTCTATCCTAACACGAGCCCGAGAGCTTAAAATTAACTCTTTACCCCAACGCTAGAGATTTATACATCTCAAACAAGCCTGAAATAAGCCAATTAAGGATAAGTTTCCCCAATGAAGCGCTATAATTTTCGAGAAACCGAGCAGAAGTGGCAGCAAAGATGGTCTGAAGCTAAGACCTTCCAAGTATTTGAGAATAACGACCTTCCAAAATACTATGTCTTGGAGATGTTTCCATATCCATCAGGCAGGATACACATGGGTCATGTTCGCAACTACACTCTCGGTGACTTACTTGCAAGATACAAAAAGGCGTGCGGCTTTAACGTGATGCACCCTATGGGTTGGGATGCCTTTGGGCTGCCTGCGGAAAATGCCGCCTTTGAGAGGAATATACATCCCGCAAAGTGGACAGATCAAAATATAAGCACCATGCGTGAGCAGCTTAAAGCGATGGGTCTCTCGTATGACTGGGACAGAGAGCTATCAACGTGCGATCCAGAATATTATAAGCATGAACAAAAGATGTTCTTGGATTTTGTGAAAAATAATCTTGCTTACCGAAAAGAAAGTTGGGTGAACTGGGACCCTGTAGAGAATACGGTTCTTGCCAACGAACAAGTCATAGACGGTAAAGGATGGCGTTCGGGAGCGCCTGTCGAAAAGCGCCTACTGTCCCAGTGGTTCTTAAAAATCACTGAATACAGTGACGATTTACTCAAATCAATTGAAACTCTTGAGCGGTGGCCAGACAAGGTCAAACTAATGCAACACAATTGGATAGGACGTTCCGAAGGGGCAACGATCTTTTTTAACATTAACGGACATGACGACCGCCTTGAAGTATTCACAACCAGACCCGACACGATATTTGGTGCTTCGTTCTGCGCCATTGCAGCAAACCACCCTATAGCTTCAAGCCTTGGGAAGGCCGATGCTAAACTCCAAGACTTCATATCAGAGTGCAACAAGCTCAGCACCAGTGAGGCTGACCTTGAAACGGCAGAGAAACGAGGCTATGACACAGGATTAAGAGTGGCCCATCCCTTTCTTGATGGCTGCGAACTGCCAATTTACGTCGCAAACTTTGTGCTGATGGACTATGGAACTGGAGCCATTTTTGGCTGCCCTGCACATGATCAACGTGATTTAGATTTCGCACTAACTTATAATCTACCCGTGCTCCCTGTTGTGTTGCCGAAAAACGAGAGCGCCGATGAATTTCAAATAAACAAAGTAGCTTACACTGGTCCTGGCTGCATAATTAATTCGGGTTTCCTGGATGGTCTAGAAATTGAAGAGGCGAAAAAGGCCGTTATTGACGCTTTGGAGGCCAAAGGAACGGGCAATAAAAAAACAACGTATCGTCTAAGGGATTGGGGTGTTTCAAGGCAAAGATACTGGGGCTGCCCAATACCAATTATACATTGTGAAGACTGCGGCATTGTTCCCGTTCCGGATGAAGACTTACCAGTTTTACTACCGGAAAATGTAGATTTTGAAAAAGCTGGTAATCCTCTAGAAAATCACCTTTCTTGGAAGTTTACTAAGTGTCCATCATGTGGACGTGATGCTCTTCGAGAGACGGACACTTTTGACACGTTCTTCGAGTCCTCATGGTACTTTAATAGGTTTTGCGATGCTAAAGGGGAGGTTGCTTTTGACCAAAAATCTGCCCAGTACTGGTTGCCAGTAGACCAGTATATCGGCGGCGTTGAGCACGCGGTTTTACATTTGTTATATTCTCGATTTTTCACTCGCGCACTTCGTAAATGCGGCTATTTAAACATAGACGAGCCATTCGAAGGCCTCATGACACAAGGTATGGTCTGTCACGAAACTTACAAAGACTCGACTGGCTGGCTTTTTCCAAACCAGGTAACGAAAAACGAAGCCGGCGAGTACGTGAATTCTGA
>CACITD010000066.1 GCA_902589475.1 uncultured Alphaproteobacteria bacterium
CGATCAAAGCCAAACACATCGTTCTTTCAATCGGCATGCAAGGTAATTTACGAAAGCTAGACGTTGAGGGAGATGACTGGGAGTTTGTTCAATATCAACTGGATGATCCGGAAGAATATGAAGATGAGACGATTATCGTTGTTGGGGCAGGTGACGCCGCAATAGAGAATGCCGTAGCGCTTGCGGCTCAGAATAGAGTCGCTCTGGTGAATAGAAAGGGTGAGTTTGCAAGAATAAAAGCGGGAAACTTAACGCTTATTACAGAAGCTATAGATAGCGGCCTTCTGGAATGCTATTACAATGCTACTACGGCACGAGTATCACCTGGTGAAATAACGTTAAAAACACCAGATGGAGAGACCAGTGTCCCTTGTGATCGAATTATTGCCCGTCTCGGCGCAATGGCGCCCCGCCGATTCGTTGAGAGTTGCGGCATAAAATTCACTAGTGACGAACCAAGCGCACTTCCTGAATTATCGGAACGATACGAGAGCTCCGTGCCAGGTCTTTACGTAGTCGGCGCTCTAGCTGGTTACCCTTTAATTAAACTAGCCATGAACCAAGGCTACGAGGTAGTAGAAACAATCTCAGGGAATGAGATCCCGCCAGCAGATGAGCCACTATTAGAGGAGAAATTTGCAGCTCTCCCAGGCAGAAAAGTTAATGATCTTTTGAGAGAGATCCAAGAAAATGTCCCTCTTCTGTCACATATGTCAGCACTACAATTTCGGGAGTTCATGATTGATAGTGTTATCCATCTAAAACAAGCGGGGGACGTGATTTTCGAAAGAAATGAATACACAAACAGCGTCTTTTCAATTGTTGAAGGACGGGTCAATGTGCAGATTAACCCCGAGGATGAAAATGAAGTTGTAGAGCTGAAGAAAGGTTCATTTTTTGGTGAAATGGGCCTGATAGCAGGGCGACGCAGAACAGCAACAGTGGTTGCTAAAGGAGAATGCTTCTTAGTTGAAACTCCTCGAAGAGCAATGCTTAAACTTATAAGTTCTGTGCCAGGTGCCAAGAAAGTCTTGGATACTGCAGCTATATACAGACAGATACAAACCCATCTGACACCCAACATCGAAAAGGACCTGCTTAAAGAAATTGTAGATTCAGCAACAATAGAAAGCTTGTCTGCCGGAGATAAATTGATATCGGAGGGTGATGAGTCAGATCATATGTTTATAATTCGAGCTGGTTCTATGACAGTTTCAAAGGTTATCGGTGGGAGAAGCGTCATATTATCCTATATTCCCTCAGGAAATTATGTTGGGGAGATGGCGTTATTAAATAGTGAGCCTCGTTCGGCTAGTGTGACTGCAACGGTAGCTTCTGAGGTGATAAAAATCGATGCTGTCGCATTCCGGGAATTATTAGGCCGAGAGGCTGAACTTAAACAAGTGATAGAAGAAAAATTTCAAGACAGAATAGTTGAGAATTTAGAAACAGAGGAACGACCTGAGGCTGGCGACATCATAGAGTTTTTGGTAGGGCAAGGTGTTGGCGAGGCATCCGATGTATTGCTTATAGACGAATCACTCTGTGTAAGGTGCGATAATTGTGAAAAAGCCTGTGCCGAAACCCACGGCGGAATTTCAAGACTGAACCGGGAAGCTGGACCAACGTTCGATACTTTGCATGTGCCAACCTCTTGTAGACACTGTGAACACCCCCATTGTATGTCCGATTGTCCAGCCGACGCTATACATCGAGCCCAGGATGGCGAGGTTTTTATTGATGACAAGTGTATTGGATGCGCAAACTGCGTCAATAATTGTCCCTACGGCGTTATACAACTAGCTTATCCTCCAGCTAAAAAGCCTGGCCTGTGGTCTTGGCTCTTTTTTGGCGCTGGCCCTGGGCCTGGGGAAGATAAAACAAATAATAAAAAAGTTGAGGGCGCAAGATCAGTAGCTGCTAAGTGCGATATGTGCAAGGACATAGAAGGAGGCGCTTCGTGTGTTAGCGCATGTCCAACAGGAGCAGCCATACGGGTTAATCCCGAGGAATTTTTATCAATTACCAATTTGGCAAAGTCGGGTTAGCCAACATGCATGAAGGTTTTTTAGTTTATGCGAATTCAAAATACCTGAAATGGGCAGTAGCATTGAGCTTGGCCTCAATAGCGGCCTATATTTTTTACGAACCGATAGATGAGCACAATGGCGGAACTGTTCTGGGGTATATTTTAGGAACAGTCGGTGTGCTGCTTATTTTTTGGCTGACTTGGTTAGGAATAAGAAAACGGCAATATGGCGCACATTTCAGACTAACGGCTTGGGTTTCTGCTCACGTTTACCTTGGCTTGAGCCTAATTGTCGTAGCAACACTGCATACCGGTTTTCAATTTGATTGGAATCTTCATACGCTGGCTTATGCGCTTATGATCATAGTAATAGTGAGCGGAATTTTTGGGATTTATGCTTATGCGAGGTTCCCGCGACTTGTCAGTGAAAACCGACGCGGCGTCTCGATGGATGACTTGCTTACTCAAATTGGTGATCTTGACCGGGAGTGTAGACAGTTAGCTATTAGCCTACCCGATGAAGTTAGTTCACTAATTATAAAGTCGTGCGAAGAAACTATTATTGGTGGATCAATTTTTCGAATTTTAAGTGGAAAGGCTAGTAATTGCCCATCAGATGCCGCATTTACGCAATTACGAACGCTTGTTAGCACCGTAGACCAAGAACACGCTCTGAGCACACGAAAATTACTTGTGTTAACTGGTAAAAAATGTGGCTTGCTCGGGACAGTCAGGCGAGACATCCAGCTGAAGGCCTTAATGGATATCTGGCTGCGGGTGCACGTACCCGTAACCGTTGCTCTCTTAGTCGCTCTGACAGTTCATATAATATCTGTTTTTTATTATTGGTAAGGCGAGGTAGATGGAACTATCTATAACGACACTGACCCGCCGAAAAAATGGAAGTATTGGGCGCAGAGAAGAGAAGAAAACATGCGAAGCTTTTCGCATCGGAAGAGATACGAAAGACGAATTATTTCTTCCTGACCATAGGATCCCTTATCATCTAGCCACGTTGCACCCTGGTGAAGATGGATTCTTCATAGAAGCTGAGGGTGACAACGACTTGAGGCTTAATGAACAAATTGTTCAAAAGGCTCATGTCAGTATAGACGACGTCATTGGGATTGGTCCATACGAACTCAAACTTGTTGAGCCCGAAGATGGGATAGATCTAGCTGTTACCGTCGAATTAATTCATCCAGTAGGTGACGATGTAGAAGAGTTGTTGTCCCGAAGTAACCTAAGTATCAATAACGCAGGTTTTTCAAAGCGTGCCTTGTCATGGACATTAGGGCTTTCGATTCTAGTGCTCTTTTTAGTTCTGCCGATATTAGACGGAACGTATAATATTTTCAGATCGTCCGTACCCACACAAAATGAAGAAAATCAAGCCAATACAATGCTCACCAAAAACGAAGTTACATTCGACTTCAGCTGGCATACTGGTGAAGTTATGGATGCTCATAAGTTTTTTGCCAACGATTGCGAAGCGTGCCACACAAAACCGTTTATTATGGTAGAGGATCAAGCCTGCCTTACTTGCCATCAAGAAACCCATGCACACTTCGACGTAGTACAGTTCACTAACCCAGATTTAAATTCTACACGTTGCGCGTCATGCCACACTGATCATCAGGGTCCCGAGCCCTTGAGGGCATCTCAACAAGCCTTATGCTCAGATTGCCACACAAACCTTGAAGCGAAAGCGGAAGGCACAAAACTGATCAACGCCTCAGACTTTGGGCTCAATCACCCTCAATTTAAGCCAACAGTTTGGGTTGATGCTTCCGCCGGCAAGCAAGCGCGAATAAGCCTGGATGAGACACCCAAAGAAAATTCTAATTTAAA
>CACITD010000067.1 GCA_902589475.1 uncultured Alphaproteobacteria bacterium
GTACATCTACCAATATTTTTAGGTTTTTCATTTTAACGTTTTTCGATTACCGAGGTGAAAAAATTCTAATGAAATTTGTTTAAAAAGATAAAGTGGGAAGCTTTAACTTGGAATTAAAGATAAATGATAACAAAAATCTTAGTCCTAAATAACAAATATTTTACTTTGGTTTTTTATATGGATGTTCGATCTTTCACCAGATTGAAAACTCTTTTGGCGGCTATGTAAAAATAGCCCAGCCCAAATTGTAGAGTGTTTTGGCTTTCCGGAGTGCTTCTAAACTGATAATGCCATTATCCTTTGGAACGGCTATATCTTAGTGCCGTCTGTTTTCTAAAACCCAGGGGGAAAGCCTAGATAGATTTTCAAACCGCACGTTCGCCCTAAATCTCTCCAGTCGCAAGAAAGCAATGGACGTAACTTATCGGTTTACACTCTTGCAGCAAAAAAAAATTTGAGCTCGATGCTTTAGCTTGAGTGATGGCACCAGCTGATTTGAACGGTATATAATAGGTGGAGCCTTGATTTGCTACTCTTGGCGCTAGGGGATTTTATCCTTGTTTTGATGGGAGTATGACATAATGTCAGATTTTTGCATTTACACTAGAGCAGGGCTAAGCTTCCAATATGGATAGCAAATTAGGCTCTGGAATTTGACATATTTAACAGTTAGTCTCAAGACGAACGCGAATCAAAATCTTAGTAATGATCGCTTCGTTGAGAAAGATTTATATCTTATAAAAGAGAGCTTAAATGAAAACGAAATGGGATTACACTGACCTTGCAAAGTCGTATCTGAAACGTCCAGGCTACTCGCCTGATGCTATCGAAGCAATGCTCGGGCTGGTATCAAAGATGGACAGGCAGTCTGTGATGTGGGCGCAGGGGTAGCTCACTTAACCTTAATGCTAGCATCGAAAAAGCTTTTTATCACGGCTGTCGAACCAAATTACAGCATGCGAACTCTTGGTAGAGAAAGAACTGAAGGTTTAACCAATATACAATGGGAAGAGGGCACTGGTGAGAACACCGGGCAACAATCTAAAACTTTTAATTTGGTTACATATGGTAGTTCTTTTAATGTTTGCGATAGAGAAAAAGCGTTAAAAGAAACAGCCCGGATATTGAAGAAAAGTGGATGGTTTGCATGCATCTGGAACCATCGTCAATTAGAAGACGTTGTACAGAACAAAATTGAACTCATAATTAGCGAATATGTTCCAGCTTACAAGTATGGATCCCGGCGAGAGGATCAACGGAAAACCATAGAAGCAAGTAATCTTTTTAAGTCGATCATACACTTAAATTCCCTAGTAATTCATGAACAGACCGTTCAAGAGTGCGTTGAAGCCTGGCGCTCTCATGCTACTTTAGCCCGACAAGCCGGAGAAAAATTTGAAGAGGTCGTGAAAGCGATCGAGAAGTATCTTATAAGCCTATCGAGGAAAAACATAACTGTGCCATATTATACTAATATTTGGATGGCTAAACTAATATAGATCATTAGTGAAGCTGAGTTTGACACTGCCTAACTCTGACTGGTGACTATTAATTGATGTAACAATAGATTCCCAAAAGGTACTACTAGATCTTTCTACAGTTTGAGTAACTCATGAACTTTTTATATCCATTATGAAAGTTTTCTATTTCGATCCTAGCTGTCTGGGAATTCCCATATAGGTTTCATCGCGGTATAAAGTTGCCCACAATAAATGCATAAATTGGTGCAAACGAATATATGGGCCCATTTTTTCTATTGGAGAATTATGAACCCCTATCCGCTCATAAATTCTTCTCTCTAGCTCAAGCGGCTCGTCGAGCCAGGGGCGGATTTCCGAGAGACGAAGACGAAAGTCTGCAACGCTCATCTCTGTATAGGAATAGCTAGTGCTTAAGGGCCAAAATAACGTTTCAAAAATAATAATATCCCGCGCTCCTAGGAAACGTCCAATCGATACATCAACGGCCTTCGTATCAAACCCAGTAATTTTCCCAGTAGCACTTGGTGGCCCCCAATATTGCAGCCCACAGAAGCTAGACTTATAAAGCTCCATATCATCACTTACTCCCATCCAGGCTGCTATTTCAGGCATAACTTCCTCAGGATTACGTTTGATATCCTCCAATCGAATACCATAATTGAATGATGAGTGATGAAAGGGGTAAAGTAGTTGTGTGAACATAAATATTATTCTAGCAGCCACTTTTCGCCATTCCATGATCAAAAAGGTGGGCGCGGTTTCTTTATGAGTATGATTACTGATTAAATTTCCTGCACCACTAATCAACCATGATTCCATGCTTTGTAATGGGTTACGAATAAGTTGAAGAATGCGCGCTTCTGGATAGTGTTTTAGAAAATGTAACCGCTCATAAGGATTAGGGTTGTGTATATGATAGAAGATGGTTTTATTATGAGTGCGAAGTGGATCACTATCATCACGCACTGAATTCTCAAAAGCTTTGTGGATAAGTTCGAAGCACTCTAAAACACCCAACGAAGACAATGGCCTAAGTAAACTTAAAAACTCCTGATAAAAGGCCTCTTCATCCAGCAGTAGGCTTTGTGATCCATCTGGCCCCAAACTCGTAAAGCCCTGGCTCTTAGCCAACCAGTCAGTATTTTGAAAGGGTTTCCCAATTACATTCTTTCTACTTTGCGCATTAAAGAGTGGTTCGAATTCTTCTATGACTTTACTTACAAGAACTTCTCGCCAGTCCAGCTGTGAATAGTCAGGAGAAAATTGCCGCCAAGTATCTATCCCAAACCAACCTTTAAAATACGTCCCTGGCAGCGTGGCTATTTCAGGATGTCCATCAATTAGAGAATGAAAGAATAAAGAACCTGACCTGCCAAAAGGCACTAAAGCTATTATGGGGAGCTTATTTGCATTGGAGATTGGCTCTGACTTATTCTTTATCATCATATCATACACAAGTGCCGATTGTCTCGAACCACCTAACTCCTCGAATAAAGATCCTAAATTTTTATAAGCTTCTACATAGTTAGGTTTTAACTTAATCGCCTGTTTATATCGTGCCTCTGCACCCTCCAATCTACCTAGCTCATGTAATGTGATACCCAAGTTGTTGTGGGCTTCACTAAAGTTCGATTCTAATTTAATTGCTTCAACATAGCTTGCCTCAGCCTCTTCTAGATGTCCTAGTTCTTTTAGGCTATTTCCCAGATTGTAAAAGCCTTCAGCTTGATCCGGTTTCAACCTAATCACGCGGGAAAAATTGATTCTTGCCTCTGCGAATATACCAAGCTTTTGAAGAGCAGCACCCAAGTTACAATACGCTTCTATAAAGTCGGGTTTTAATTGAATCGCCTGCTTGTAACTTGCTTCCGCCTCCTCCAACCTCGATAACTTTTCGAATTGTTTACCCAAATTATAACGACCTTCAGCATAATCCAGCTTTAACTTTATCGCTTGCTTGTAACTTGCTTCCGCTTCGTCAAATCGACCTAATTCTTGCAAAGCTGAACCCAAGTTACTGTGCGCTTCTGCAAAACTTAATTTCGAAACAATCGCTTTTCTGTAACTTCCTTCCGCCTCCTCGACTTTATCCAATTTCTGCAAAACAACGCCCAAATTATTGTACCCCTCCGCGTGGTTGGGTTCCAACCTTGCCACTTGTTTATAACTAAGCTTAGCCTCATCCATTCTACCCAGATGCTCCAAGATGATACCTAGACTATAGTGAGCCTTTATAAATTTAGGGGCCAAAACTAAGGCTTGCCTAAGGTTCATTTTGGCATTTACCAATTCCTTCAATTCTCTTTGTGTGATGCCCAAATTGTAGTAACCTTGGTTGTAGTCAGGCTTTAATAATATTGCTTTTTTGTA
>CACITD010000068.1 GCA_902589475.1 uncultured Alphaproteobacteria bacterium
GAGGAGTATGGATCGTACCATTAGCCTGTATTCTTTCAGATACTTCATGACGAAGCCAACGAGGCACTAATGGCTTTGGAAAATCTTGATGCATGTCATAGACTTTTGGTCGAGTTTGTCGGCCTATTTCTATGAGGTCTCTAAACCCTTTAGTAGTAATGAGCGCGACCTTACCCACCCGCCGTTGAATAAGAGCGTTCGTACCCACTGTCGTGCCATGCGAAAATCTTAAAATACCACTTGGTTCTATAGCATTATTGCTCAGCAAATCCTCCAAACCTTTAATTATTGCTTGGTCTGGCTTTTCTGGCGTCGATGGGAGTTTATAATAAAGTGTACCAGCCGCGGGGCCACTTACTGCAAAGTCAGTGAATGTTCCCCCCACGTCTACACCAATATTGATCGCCATAGGCTCCTCGCTTGACCGTTTATCGCGGACAGTTATTGAATCATTGCTTCCAGCGCAGGATCAACTAAAAGTTGTTCTACTGATCAGTTTACAACCAGCAAACACCAGTTGAGTTTGGATTTGACTGACTTAGCTTATCTAGACAGGATTTCTTGCTATTAATTGCTTTGCTATTATCAACTTCTGAAGCTCGTTAGTACCCTCACCAATAGCCAACAATGGTGCATCTCGGTAATAACGCTCTATGTCAAATTCTTTCGAATAGCCGTAAGCACCGTGTAATCTCATTGCCTCAAGGCTGTTGTATAAAGCAGCTTCACTAGCAGCAAGCTTTGCCATCCCAGCTTCCATATCACAACGTTCACCCTTGTCATAGGCTGCTGCCGCTTGTTCGGTTAGCAGCCGTGCAGACTCAACCTGTGTAGCCATATCAGCAAGCTTAATCTGTATGGATTGATGATCCGCGATTGGTTTCCCGAATGTCTTCCTAACTTGCGCATACTCAACTGACTTCAGTAAACACGCCTTTGCGATGCCAACGCCTCTTGCTGCAACATTTATTCGACCGAGTTCTAAGCCGCTCAGGATTTGCTGGAGCCCTCTGCCTTCAACGCCACCAATTAAATTTTCGCCTGGAACAAACAGATCATCTAACACAAACTCACCAGAATCGATCCCTTTATATCCCAATTTTTTCATTCTTTTCGATACTTGGAATTCGGAGCTTTTTTCTACAAGAAAAAGGCTCATACCTTTATGCCGGGGTTCTGCTTCAGGGTCCGTTTTTGCCAAAATTGCCAAAACACCACCTTCGACTGCATTACTAATCCAAGTTTTAGCTCCATTTAGAGAGTATCCGTTTCCAGATTTGTCCGCTCTAGTGCGTATACCTTGAAGGTCAGTACCTGCATCAGGTTCTGTAAGAGCTATGCCACCTCTTAATTCCCCTGACGCAAATTTTGGCAGCCATTTCGCCTTCTGCTCGTCAGTTCCAGCCCGCTCGACCGCCGCAGCCATTATAAGATGTGAATTGAAGATGCCCGAAACAGACATCCACACGGTTGAGACCCGCTCAACAATTTTTGCGTATGTGGACACGGACAAACCAAGACCGCCATATTCGGCGCCAATCGTGGCTCCAAAAAGTCCCATATCAACCATTTTATCCACAATTTCCTGAGGGTAGGCATCATCAGCTTCTAAGTCATGTGCGTAGGGTGCTACGTCTTTATCAAGAAAGCGGTCGACACTCTCCAAAACCATTCTTTCCTGTTCTTGTCTTTCTTCAAACGAAAAATCTTCAGCTACAGCCATATCTAATTCTCTCTTACTTTCCTTTTTGCAATATTTATTTGAGTGGTTAATTAATTTTCAATTCCGTGTCCGTGTTTTGCTACTAATATCGTACGGTCGAAAGTCATAAACACGGTCCCATCCGATTTTGTCCCTTTAGTTCTCACAGAGACAATTCCTTGTGTTGGGCGAGATTTTGATTCCCGCTTCTCTAGCACCTCAGTTTCAGCATAAATTGTGTCGCCTATGAAAACAGGAGCTGGAAGTCTAATGTCTGTCCATCCAAGATTTGCAATAGCCTTTTGGCTCACATCACTCACACTCATCCCGGCAACAATGGACAACGTGAGGCAAGAGTTTACCAAAATTTTACCGAATTCACTATCTTTCGCATATTCTGCGTCAAAGTGAAGCGGATGAGTATTCATCGTCAAAAGCGTAAACCAGGAGTTATCCGCCTCATTTATAGTCCTACCTGGTCGATGCTCGTAAACGTCTCCGACATTAAAGTCTTCGAAGTACCGACCAATTTCTTCGCGAAAACGGTTGCCTTCTCCGCTTTGAACAGCTCTACTTTCGTAAGACATTGACGCCCCTTAATCTTCCCCTGCCATTCGCAGTGTACTATCTTGAGACCTCGTGAGATCCAACATCGCAATTATTGACTTCTCTTTATCTAAAGTGAGGAGGACATCTACCAACTCGTCAAGCTGATTTTTTTGAAGATACGGTGAGACCAAGTCGTCAAACTTCTCTCGCGCTTCAATTGACGTCATAAAATTGCTTGGCTCACCCTTAGGAACTGAGACTTTCTCCTCAAAATTACCTCGCTCCGTTTTTACCCTCACTATCCCTGCCATATTGGCCGGATACTCAGATTCAGCCCAAGCATCGGTTACCGTGGTGAACTTCCCAGCTAGCTCTAGCGTTGAGGCATCATTCAAATGTTTTGCATAATCATCCCAACCCATGGTTCCCTGCCTTAAAACTACCGCGCCACAAAATGGCATTGAAAATTGGCCATCTACGGCTCCAACTGGTCTTCGCTTAACGTCATCAGTTTCGCCAATTATACGCCAGCCTGTATGCGGTAATCCCACCTCTACAGACTTGACTTCTTCATGAGTTATTTGATGTTTACTCCGAACTTCTGCAAGCGCTCCCATCGCCGCATGACTATATCTACAAGAGGGATAAGGTTTGACAGCGATATTCATAGTTTCCCAAACTTTGCCAAGGTTCTGAGCAGCCTTTCCTAAATCAGGGTTAGGGGCATATGATTGTAGAAACCCATCCTTGCCTTCGACTGAACCTATTGGCCCCTTGAATCCCTCGCGGGCAAGGCAAGCAGCTATCAATCCGTTATGCCCGGCGTAGCCGACTTGGAAGCGTTTCGTCCAAGCGCCGTCAGCCAGAAATCTCATTGAGCCAGAAGTCTGGCACTCTGCTATTCCGAATGCACTCTCCATATTTTCGCTATCTAATTTAAAGATCGATCCAGCCGCGGCCGCTGCGCCGAAGGTCCCACAAGTTGCTGAGGGATGATATCCTCTCTTGTAATGCTCTGTAGGATTCAGAGCCAAACTCAGTCTAATTTGCACTTCAAAGCCCGCTGCGATCGCTGTGATCACGTCGCTACCACTTGCTCCAGTCATTTCAGCCGCAGCGAAGGCAGCTGGGATTATAGGGGCGCTAGTATGAAGCGACCCCGCCGCATGCGTGTCGTCGAAGTCTAAGCTATGCGCCAATGTCCCGTTAATCATGGCTGCTGCAGGTGGGGTGTATGTGGCGCTGCTTCCCATGACCCTGCTTTGACCCCCAAGATAGCCCATGGCTTGGCTGGCAGAGAGAAGCGCTGGAGTTGATTCTGCGTCATGCATGGCACGAATTGATATACCAACAGTGTCCATAACTAAAAACTTTATCCGCTCTACAACATCTTTTGGAATATCATCAAACGAGAGGTTTGCGGCAAAGTCTGCCAGCTTTTTTGTTTCAGACATATTAGACCTCCTTGGAAACCAC
>CACITD010000069.1 GCA_902589475.1 uncultured Alphaproteobacteria bacterium
TCCATGACGGGAGCCAGAACAATATCCTACATGATTGTCTTGTATGCGTTAAGGAACCTTAGACTATAATTATATAAAACCTTCTTAAGAAAAAAGTCATAGATATGCTCATAGGCCCAGTTCTGGTATGAAAGTAGGATAGGTAGTCGCATTGTCGAGCCCTCCACTATGGTTTGTGAGTTCTAATCGTAGTTGTCTATAAGGACCCCTGCTTTTTAGTTCTACGAGTTTTTTGCACCGGCTTAGCTAGAGCTAACTCAAAATTAACAAATCTCGCAGGACCTCTTTTATTGAATCAGTATCTGGTTCAAATTGATCAAAACTAAATACTGAATAAGCATATTAAAATCTCATTGGATATAAAAGGCTTTTAAAAATTAATTAACTTTTCTCACTAAACAATGCGCCAATCGGTTGATTTATCGCAAATTTATCCCGGAACCTGTAATTATTTCGAGTACATCTTTTGTTGGCGGGATCGGCCCAAAAAGTTTCCCAACAATATTGGAAGCCATATTGCTGTTGGGGGCATAGGCAGACAAAACTCGTTTGAGAACGCGTATCATCGTTAATTCCAATAGTTCAAATGGAAAATAGCATACCTGTGTTTCTGCAAGTACTTAGTTAAAGATTTATGTGAATAAACTAGATTGTGCTCATATAAAGCGGCACCTTTTGGCGATAAATAGATACAAGGGAGGCATTGAAATTGCCTACATCAGGGCTAGAATTGATGCTTGCTAGAGGAAGTGAAATCACCCACCCGGCGCCCCTAGCACATTTAAACGTTTGGAAATAGGTATTTTAATCTTTCTGAACCCAGAATTGATACATACCACGAAAGATTGATGGGTTCTCTAGCTCGAATTCGTGCCATTTGGAGAGATCAAAAACAGAATCCTTAGACGGATAAGTTTTCTTAAAACCCTCAACTACCCTTGTATCAGGAAATTCAAACCCCGAAAAAGATAGATTAAA
Source organism: uncultured Alphaproteobacteria bacterium (assembly GCA_902589475.1). Classification (GTDB taxonomy): domain Bacteria; phylum Pseudomonadota; class Alphaproteobacteria; order Thalassobaculales; family Thalassobaculaceae. The sequence continues at coordinate 979 of CACITD010000069.1, forward strand.
TTGTCCAATCATTTTTTCTATCTGAGGTAGACTGAAGCGATGTTCTTGAACGTGGAATAGAAGATCACGCAACTCACTCATAGAAAAGAAATCCCGAGCAGTTTTTATGGAATTTAGTTGAGGATATTTATTGATAATAATATCTCGTCTAAAGGCCCGCATATCCTGTGCGGTAGCGGGGATACATTTTTGCGCTATTATCTCTCTAGCTTCCACTATGGCTTGTCTGGCAAGCTCACTATACAAACCTATACGAATCAAACCCTTAGATTTAAGACAGCGAGTGAGAGTTTCCAAGCCTAAGTAAGGGTCGGCCATGCAAACTAATGTACCAACACATTCAATAACATCAAATTGTTTATTAAATAGCTCAAGGTCAAGTATGTCCGCTTGAACGAAGTTAATCGTTTTGATGCCAAGTTCATCTGTTTTGCGCTTTGCATAGCTCAGACTGTTTAAACTGAGATCCACCGCTGTAATTTGACTATTTTTAAAACGACAGGCGCTATTGATTGCATGTTGCCCGGTGCCGCAACCAGCGATGAGAACCTGTGGATAGACCGATAAATCATCGATGTCGTTTTTTACTTGCAACTCAAATTTATTAACAAATTGTTTGACGCTAAGGGGCTTCGGTTCCAATCTTGTGTTAATCCACCTAGGATAAGGGTTTTCTTCATACTGACTTTGAACGGCTCGCGAAACTTTGTTTTTCAATGGTTTCAAAATGGGAATGCTGCCTCGGATTTCGCGTTGTTTTTGAACTTCTGTAATTTGTCGGCTAAATAACTGTTCCAGGTTAGACGGTGGTTTCAAGTTTCGTGCCCAGGAATAATTATGCAAAGGACGATAACTTGCAAGACAGGCTATATTGTAGTCGGATAAACGTTTATTGTTAGAAGACCATTTATCAGATGCGTCTTTCTCGAGCTTCTTTAATTCGAAAGTTTCCTCCTCTGTCTCCTCATAAATAAACTCATTGTGGAAACATTGAAGTGCTAAAGCCCTTTGGAATTTAAGCAAATCATGATTCTTTGAGAGACTATTCCTCTTCAATAACAGGCTCCGCCTTAATTTTACTAGTACACCTTCGATAGGGAGATCCGTAATATATGAGAGTTCTAATATTTTTAAAAACAATGGGATCTTTGATAAACCAACACAAAAGTCCAAAACGGTTTCATCTAGTTTATTCAGATTACTAGCGTCAATAACCTTTTTGACAGTTTCATGGCACTTCAGGAGCGTTATTATTGCCTGGTAAATATCACCGGGACGGATGTAGATCGCCAGATTTAATATCTCTAGGTAATTGTTCGCAAGTTGCTCAGAGAAACCAGTTGCTCTGTGATTAGCCAAAGCTCTGGCAAGACCATCATATGCAGCGGGGTATTCGGCTTTTAGGGCTAGTACATTGTAAAAACTCGAAATAGCGTCTGCATAACTACCCAATTCATTCAAGCTGTTGCCACGATTATAATACGGCTCATAAGACGATGGCTCGAGATAAATCGCTCTATTGTAACTATTGACGGCAGTATCATGTTTTTTTTGACTTTGAAGTAGATTACCAAAATTTATGTGAAATTCTGGATAATTTGGCTCTCGCATAATAGCCTTTTTAAAAACCTTCTCAGCTTCGTCGTATCGTTCGAGATTTTTTAAAACGATTCCAAGATTATTATACACCTCAATCAGATTAGGATTTATTTGAAGTGCTCTTCTGTAGCTAGACAAAGCATCAGAATATTGTTCCAAAGCTCTTAAAACATTACCTAGATTATTGTGAGCAGCAGCAAAATCTTCTTTAATTTTGATCGCTTTGTGGATAAACGTTAAAGACTTTTTGGGCTGATCCAATAATAGATAAATATGCCCCATAACGTTCAGTATAATGTGGTTATTTGGAAATTGCTTGAGTAGATGATGGCCCCGTTCAATGGCATCATTAAGTTTACCGCGACTATACAACGCAATTAAAGCGTCTATCTGTGCTTTATCAGGATTGGTAGCAGGAACAGGCGTATTTAAGTTGGTTTTTGATTGGTGAACATCCTCTAAACTTAACCCTACATCTCTACTCTGTTTTATTGCTTCTTTTGCTGCGTCCAACTGTCCAAGTTTAACTAAGGCATTAATATAACTCAGCCAGAACTGTTTTACTTGGCGATTGGACTCCAACGCTATTTTAAAGTGTGGCAAAGCACTTTCGACTCTACCAACACTTACGGCCAAAACAGCAAGGTTATGGTTGGCATCAGGATGTTGTGGATGAGAGTCTAATATCTTTCGATATAGTTTTTCAGCTTCTTCAAGCTCACCATTTTTATGTGCTGAAATAGCTCTTTCCAGCGCGTTAGCAACAGTTATTGCCATTTCTCATTAACCTAAATGTCTTGTTGTTTGGTTATAATAATCAAACTTTAATTATAATCCACACAATGTTGATTTTGGAACCCGCCAACGCTCCTCAATCTTTGTAGTGTTGATACATGTGACAGAATACGACCTATCTTCTGCGCACAATTTTGATCTCAACGTCAGGTTCAACACATTGAAATGGCTTAGATTTGATGGAATCGCGATAGTTCATTGTCCATGAACATACCTCAGAGCTAGCACATATATAAGAAATTCTAAGATTTAGATGTAACATAAAATGTTTTGAGGAGTGTAACGTTGCCTAGTCTTAACCTATCGTTTGCTGACTAATCCAAAACTTCTGCTCTATC
>CACITD010000070.1 GCA_902589475.1 uncultured Alphaproteobacteria bacterium
ACTTGATCAAATACCCCACCTTATGGCTAACAAGTCCATTTCTCTAGCCATTTTCAGCAAGGTCGCCCGAGTTGCCGTTGGCAGGGGTTCAAGTGGGTGCCTTACCTTATCGGATTTTATGACTCCCCCCTCTTTAAAAACAGTTTTACAGGCGCGTAAGCCACATTGCCGGTTTTCTAAATTAATTAAGGGAAGCATTTTGTTATATTTTTCTTCAGCTGCTTTTATCTTTCCTTCGAGGTAATCAATTACAATTGGCCTAATTCGATCACATGCTAGTGCACTTGTCATTGTGCCAGTTGCCCCGGCTTCGAGATCTGCAAACAAGGTTATACCCTCTTCTCCATCGAATGGGCCCTCAATATGCGCACCCGCAGCTCCTATCAACGCCTTGAGTTTTTCCGAAGTACCAGGCGTCTCTATTTTAAAATATGAAACCAGAGGAAAGTCTCTTGCTATTCTGGCTAGCAGGGGCACGGAAAGCGTAACACCGCTCAAAGGCGCATCCTGGATCATAATTGGAATATTCAGGGCATTTGACAGCGCTTCGAAATGCTCGTAAATACCCTGGTCATTTGCCTTCAAAAGTGAGCCATGATAGGGCGGCATCATCATAACCATAGCAGCACCCTGCTCCTCCGCACGCTGGCATCTAGCAACTGCTATATCGGTGCTGAAATGGCTACAGGTTGCGATAACTGGAACCCTTCCATTCACATAACTTAAACATAGCTCCTGAAGTATTGCTCTTTCTTCATCTGACAAAAGAAATTGTTCAGAGTAATTGGCCAATATACAGAGTCCGTCCACTCCCTGGTCAATCATACAATCTAGCACTCGCTTCTGACTATCTAAGTCTAGCGATCCATCTTCATTGAAAGGCGTTGGAACAATTGGAAAGATACCATGAAAAGAAGTTGACATGACGAGCCCCCGTTTTTTTGTGAGATGATAAACATCAATGACAAATTTAACCAGACAAACTCGCAAAACCGAGAATTATATGAATTTTTTATTTTAAGTTGAATTAAAAATTATCCTTCATCAACAAACCAATCTACATAAAATAATAAAACTGGCTCGGATGATTGCGTTTTATTATTTTTGATGAAGAAATAGAATACTATAATATCGCAAACCTCTAATTTTAGGTGGTGAATCGCTTAGTTTTACCATCCTTTATTAAGAGCTTTACCAGGAGAGAATCATGAATATAGGCTTCATTGGACTAGGAATTATGGGGGCCCCAATGGCGGGGCACTTATTAGCAGCGGGCCATACAATCATTTCTGCCGTCCATAACACACAACCAAGCGAAGAGTTGGTAAGAGCTGGTCTCAAAATAGTTGACCGTTTTGCCAGAGTTGCAGAAGAAACTGAAATTATCATCATTATGGTGCCAGACACCCCCCAAGTTGAAGAAGTTCTCTTCTCTGAAAATGGTGTTGCAGCGGGTCTTTCGAGCGGCAAATTAGTGATTGATATGAGTTCGATTTCACCTATCGATACAAAATTATTTGCTCAAAGAATCAACGATAGAGGATGTGGTTATCTGGATGCGCCTGTATCTGGAGGCGAAGTTGGAGCCAAAGCCGCGTCACTGACTATAATGGTGGGAGGATCCGAGGAGGATTTTAATCTGGCAACTCCTATTTTAAAACTTATGGGAAGCAACATTACTCTCGTTGGCGAAAATGGTGTAGGCCAAACCACAAAGGTTGCAAATCAGATTGTCGTAGCATTAACAATCGAAGCCGTTGGCGAAGCATTGGTTTTTGCTTCGAAAGCGGGAGCCGATCCCGCTAAAGTTAGGCAAGCTTTAATGGGTGGCTTAGCTCAATCCAGAATTCTAGAGGTGCACGGTGATCGAATGATAAATAGGACTTTTGATCCAGGTTTTAGAATTGAACTCCATCAGAAAGATCTAAATCTCGCCCTTCAAGGGGCTAAGTCGCTAGGTGTAAGTTTGCCTAACACTTCATCCACCCAGGAATTGTTTAATGCCTGTACAGCCCATGGCGACAATAAACTTGATCACTCTGGCCTAGTTACGGCACTAGAGAGAATGTCTAACCATCAAGTGACTAGTGGATGCAAATAAATGGGTGACGATCAGCCGTTGGTCAATATAAATGGACTCGCTCATGTCATCCTCACAGTAACTGAGTATAAAAAGTCACGGCAGTTTTACACGAGACTATTACCTGCCTTCGGCATGACATTGGTCCATGATGGTCCTGACTTCTGTTATCACGTGGGGGCAAGAACCGCAATTGGCATTAGAAAATGTGATCCAGAATTTCAAGACGAACAGTTTCAACAATATAGAGTAGGGCTTCATCATCTTTGCTTTAGGGCTCGATCGAGGGAAGATGTTGACACGGCCGAAAAACTAGTAATTAGCCTTGGAGCAAAGATTGTAAGAGGCCCAGAAGTTCGCGAGTGGGCACCAGGATATTATTATGTCTTATTTGAGGATCCCGATGGCATTCGGCTAGAGGTAAATTTTGTTCCTGGCACTGGTTTACTAAAAAACAACGCAAATTTTGGCTTTGGAGAGGAATTTATTAGAGTAGACGGAGAAGATTTAACAAGCTAGATCTAATCAATCTATTCAATGTCACGTGCCCTCCAAACGATAAAATTTGCAATGGCGTAAAAGAATAGAAATATCAAAGCTATCGCTCCGAACATCTGCGCTGCGCCATATTGACCAGAAAATATCGCATAAAAAAGAACGCATACTGACACCAGAAACCCGATGATCATTCTATGAGGCTGACGAACAAATTTCTTATTTTTCCAGCGCGCACAGGTTTCAGCAGATGGCAACATAAAACACTCTTAAACATTTTAAATAAAAAAATTAGTTTCGACTTCGAGTAACAGCTATCATAACGTATTTCAGACTGAATTAACAGATCGTAACTTACTAAATTGATGTTGTATCTTAAAGGGAAAGCCATGGAACATTCAGGGAAAACCGCATTCATAACAGGAGCGGGTAAAAATATTGGAAGAGCAATCGCAATCAACTTGGCATCTACAGGTTGCAATATCGTCTTAAATGGTAATTCTGATGTAAAGGCCTGCGAACAAACGGCTGAGACCCTCATCGAAATGGGAGTTAAAGCCAGCATTTTGATGGGAAATGTTGGTTCCTCAGATGAAGTCAAACGAATGGCAAAGGAAGCCTTGGAGGAGTTTGATGGAATTGACATTCTTGTAAATAATGCTGCGATAAGGCCATCAAAACCTTTTTTAGAAATGGAAGATGATGATTGGCATAAAGTTTTAGATATTGATTTGAATTCAGCATTTTATACATGCCGCGCTTTTGCCAGGGGCATGGTAGAAAAAGGATGGGGTAGAATAATCAATATAACCGGCATGAACGCTATTCATGGGTACAAGGGTCGCGCCCCGGTTTCAGCCGCAAAACACGGCCTTTGGGGTCTAACAAAATCTCTTGGTAAGGAGTTTGGTGCACAAGGTGTAACAACTAATGCGATATCACCAGGCCCAATTGATACTGCTGGTGATGCCGAACAACGCGAACATATCGTTTCCATGATCCCAAGGGTTCCGTTGGGAAGATTAGGACAGCCTGAAGAGATTGCTGCCCTAACTGGCTTTCTATGTTCAAACGGCGGCGCATTCGTAAATGGTCAAATGATAAATTG
>CACITD010000071.1 GCA_902589475.1 uncultured Alphaproteobacteria bacterium
TATTTTAGAAGCCATTCGTCATACGACCCTATGGTTGTTTTATTTGAAGGCCAAAAACTGTCCAGCGCCGCGCCTAAGCCTTGCTTTTTTGCGATTTTGTAAGATCGAGAGATTAATCCAAGTGCACGCTGAAAACCTCTTCCCCGTCGCCAACGATCACTTAAAATAGTTCGCCAGGCAGACACACTACTTAAGTGATGAAACTCAACATGATCTGGCACCCCACGTAGGATATTTAATGTAACTTCTGACACTCCTGGTTCCACACGAACTAACCACGTAGCAATATTGCCAGTAACCGGGAGTTTTAATGCCGTTAACCTGTTATAAATTTTTCTGCTTTTTCCAAATAAGCTTACTTCATATTCTTTGGGTTGTATCCCAACCGCACTGATTTTCAACCAACGAATTTCTCTCGCAATTCCAATTAGGGCTTTAGTTCCATCACGCTTAGCTATTATTGAAGCTGCCTTAAATGGACGATTGATATCAATTAGCTTTTTTAGAACTCTGAGAGGTCGGGTTATCCTCCAAGAAAATGACTGGCTTCGTTCATTAAAAATTTCTTGCAATTCTAATCGAGCCAATCGCTCAACCTCGATCACTTCTTCTAGATTTGCGGCATGTTCTGCAGCCTGAAAGATAGCTTTTTCTTGAGTTTTATTTATTTCGAAGAGTTGGTCTATTTTACCCTCAAAAAATTCTCTCTCATTTTCTAAAACATTTGTTCGGTGGTTCGAACGCGCAAAATAATAGTCTTGAAGTTTTTTTTCTCCAAACAACTCTTGTATCCCAACAGCCATTGGGTTTTTAGATTTTCGAAATAAAATGGCGTAGGGAGTTAAGTAGCCGGCGTCGTGGGTAATGTCTGGAACAAAACCAAATTTGGCGAATTGTTTCACCCAGTAAACTGGTGGCTGAACATTAAAGTGGGTTGGATCGTCAAAGTCATCTGGCGTAGTCGCCAAAAGAACACTATCTGCTGCCGCGCACATGTTTTTTACTGCAGTTTCGCAATCTTCTTCTTTTATGTGTTCGATTACCTCAATTGTAACTATAAGATCAAATTTCCTGCCCATTGGACGAAGTATGGTATCAACGGATAGATACTTAACAATATCGTCACGTGCTCTGGAGAGAGCATAGTCAGACACATCTATGCCAAAAGCCCGACAACCCCTATCTCTCAATGACTCTACTAGAAGGCCGTATGCACAACCGATGTCTAATACTGTTTTAGGTTGGATTTTTTCGACGATGTTATCGGCTATATTGCCAAAAAAGCTAAACCATTTCTCGTTCCGGCCGTAGTTATCCCCATTATAATTCTGATAATACTTTTCATTATAGAGTAAATCGTTCTCTCTTTGTAATCCTTCGATCTTAGTACCTTCACTCATTATCTAACTTTCACGATTGAAAACTCTGAGACCTTTAATAGAAATATTGGTTAATTGAGATATTTGATTGAAAAAATGGTTCGAATTACGTATTCCCACAGTCTTTATAACAAAATTAATAGTTTGCCAAATAAAGCTTCTCTTGAAGAAGCAACCAATTGAGGGATAGTTTTCGCGATACGGTTTAAAAAATTTAGCCTAATCTCGTTTTGATTAAAAACTAAAATTCTTTTAATTACTTTTGCGCGATCATATCAATTATTATACAAATCTTAAATAAACTCATCTCAGTGAGAGTTTTGTAGATCCCGTGGAGACCTTTTGAAGACAAAAACACCTCAGATCGATAATTCAAGAAGCAGCTTTTTAGAAACATTAGCAGACCTTCGCCAGGGTTTAATGATGTATCACTTGTGGGGGCGACTTGGATGGAATGATATTCTTCAACGCTATAGAAGGTCTCTTCTTGGACCTCTATGGCTCACAATAAGCATGGCCGTTTTGATTGGCGCACTGGGATTACTCTACGCTAAACTTTTCAAAGTCGATGTAGCAGAATATGTTCCGTTCCTGGCAATAGGCTTTGTCTTATGGCAGCTAATATCTGGCATTCTTCTCGACGGATGTAATGTTTTTGTTCATTCTGAAGGAATTATTAAGCAGATCAAGCTTCCCTTATCATTGCATGTTTACAGGGTGCTTTGGCGCAACTTTCTTACGCTTCTACATAACTCTGTAGTAGTGATTTTTGTAATGGCGTACTTCAACATTGGGATCAACTTAAATACTCTTCTTGCATTGCTTGGCACATTTTTTATTATCATTAACGGCGGCTGGTTCTCGTTTTTAATTGGAATGCTTTGTGCCCGCTATAGAGATCTAAACCCCACTATTGCGAGCCTTGTTACTTTAAGTTTTTTCTTAACTCCAATCATTTGGAACCCCTCTCTTATTCCTGACCGAGCATTTATTCTACTCTATAATCCATTTTTTCATTTTGTTGAAAGTATACGTGCACCACTTTTGGGCCAACCTGTCCAAGCTGAAACTTGGTTGGTTTTGACATTAATCACAATTCTCGGTTGGATTTTGGTAATCCCTGCGGTATCCAAGATGGGCCGAAAACTTGTATACTGGCTTTAAGAGGGAAACGTGGCTTACATTGAACTCAAAGAAGTATGTATAGATTTTCCAATACCTAAGTCAAAGCTAAACGCGGGTATAAAACGTTCGCTCATACACACTATAGGAGGAAAATTTAGAAGCAGTGTAGGTGCTTCATATGTTAGAGCCCTTGATAAAATTACCTTACAACTCACCAAGGGTGACAGAGTTGGTCTTGTCGGACATAACGGAGCTGGCAAAACGACCTTGCTTCGTGTCTTAGCAGGCGTTTACCCACCTTCATTTGGCGAAATAAAGTGTAACGGCAGAATAGCCTCCCTGCTAGATATCTCCCTTGGTTTTGATTTAGAGGCATCAGGATATGAAAATATTTTTCTGCGCGGGCTCTATCTTGGCTTAACAAAACAGCAAATATCTGAATGCATAGATAAAATTAGTAATTTTACGAATTTAGGTAACTATTTATCTATGCCAATCAGAACATATTCAAGTGGCATGTTAATGCGATTGGCATTCGCGATAACCACCGAGGTTGAACCAGACATTATCTTAATGGATGAATGGATTAGTGTAGGTGATGCCAAATTTATGGAGCAAGCAAAAGAACGATTGGAAAGCTTCATTAGCACCTCAAGTATCATGGTGCTCGCATCACATTCTGAGGACCTCATTCGATCTACTTGCAACAAAGCCATTCTCCTTGGACAAGGCGAGATACTGGCACAAGGGAGTGTTGAAGAAGTTTATCATCACTATAATTTTTTTGGGTCAAGCGCATTCTTTGATAAAGACGAATACATATCCATCCACCCAGACCTGGAGGCTTCTATGTCAATCCCTGGGATGGCACCGTGGATGCATTTTATTCGTTATGGAATCTTCGAAGGGAGGTCCCCTGGTTGCGGCATAAGTCTTGAAGCATTTGAAAAGGATCCGGTATTTACTAACGCCCTTCAGTTAAAGAATGGCCTCGCAGCAGCTGAAAGAATAGAGGAAATAGCCCCATTTTTGGTGTCTTTTGTTCCTCCAAAAGGATGG
>CACITD010000072.1 GCA_902589475.1 uncultured Alphaproteobacteria bacterium
AATGAATCGGAAGAAAACAACTTGGTTAAACCAGCCCCAGAAGAAGTTCTATCTCGTTGGCAAAGTAAAAAAGTAATCTAGCGGCTCAATAAATTAGCTATCGTTAGGTTTACCCTTTCTCTCTATCTCATCCATATGGGCATCATAATCATGAACCTTGCGATAATATAATTCCATTGCTGATTTATAGTTCTCTTTGGCAACATCCTCTGGCGTCCGCCAAACTTTTTCCAGCAAACTTCGGATCAGATACAGTGCACCTAAGCCTAGACAAGCGAGGCCTATCCCCCACCAACCGAATGCCCAAATCGCTAGAACTGTCCCTATAACCATTATAACGGAGCTCAGACTCTCCGAAAGCAATATATCCTTTAAACTGTTTTTGCTCAGATCTGTCTCTTCAATGCCAAAATCTTGGGGAGTTGGTTTTTTGGGTTTCTTTAACACAATCATTAGCTCGGATAAGAATGAAAAAACAGCTTTGACATCAAGACGCGTTTACCTCATCTGTTGAAATTATGAACTTATCGAGTTCATCCCAATTGGCAATGAATCCTAAGCCCGGAGTATCATCTAGCGTTAATTGGTCTGAGCAAGAATTAAACAACTTATGGGGCTCAACTGCGAAAGTGATGAAAGCAGTCTCCAAAGGGGTGGGAGTAAGACAAGAAGCAGCTAGGTGAGCCGTTGCGTGGTAGCCTGGCCCCCAATAAAAACAATGAGGTATGACAGTTACTGGATAAACTTCGGCTAACGAGATAATTTTTCTCATCTTTGAAATGCCGCCACACTTTGTCACGCTAGGTTGCAAATTATCTATAGCTTCCGTTTCCATCGCTAATTTAAATTCATGAAGTGTCGTAATATTTTCACCCGCTGATATCGGGACTCCTTCGAGACGTACTTCGGCAAGGCCTTCAAAATCCTCTGGCGGCCATATAGGCTCCTCAAGCCAATGGAAACCCTCCTCACTTATCTCCTGAGCAACTTCACGTGCTTCAGCAACAGTCCATGGGCAATTAACATCAAGACAAATTTTATCATCTAACTCTACTGCGTTACGAGCAGCTCTGAATGCTGGAATTGTTGTTTCGTGAAGTTTAATTGTCCTAAATCCATAACTTCTAGCCCGTTCAACATTCTGAGCCACAGCGTCAGTGTCTCCCCCGTAACGCATTAGACTTGCATACTTAGTTAAAACACCACTTTCACCACCTAGAAATTTATAAAGGGGTAGATGTGCTCGTTGTGCAGCCAAATCCCAAAGCGCTGTATCTATTGCAGACAAAGCATACATAAGCGGTCCTGACCTTCCAAGACCATGCAAGGGGCGCTCTAATTCTGCGATCCTGTGATTTACAGCCACGGAATCTCTACCAACCAGCATGGGGGCTAAAATCTGATTAATAACTGCTTCACTTCCGGGCGCCATTGCATGTCCGAAGGCCTCCCCCCATCCCTCCAAACCATCCGAGGTTTTGATCCTTACCATAACACATTCCATTTTAGTCCACGCATCTAAACTCGGCCGCATACCATGTCTGGGCCCACCTGTTTCGAATGGAAGAGAAACTCTAATTGAACGTATACTTTGAATTTTTGTCATTAACATACTCTAAAGTGGTTTAACTTGAGATCACGAAGACATTTAAAATACAAATAATATTATACTTACGCCAATTTAAAGTAAGAATATCTTCACACCACAGCTAACCTGAGGTATCTATCTGGTTCAAGGCCCCGTAGCTCAGCTGGATAGAGCGACAGATTCCTAATCTGTAGGTCACAGGTTCGAATCCTGTCGGGGTCACCACTTTACGCTAGGTTTTAAAATTTTCGCACAGTTCTGGCCCATGTCCTGCTCTCTAACTTTCGCAGTCACCTTTAGTCACAACAATTGTGTTTTGTTCGACAAAAACAGGAAACGGTTATTGAATTATCAGCTATTGACTTAGCCGCCTCTAAATCTTCTTTTATCGAATTTAATGCTGCTGTTTTACCCATGCGTTCGCAGCATTCGACATATCCAAGGAGGCTCCAGATATTGCCAGCATGCTGTGAAGGCCTAACTAGTGTATCATCTAGCCCCAAATCAGCACTGTAGACAGACATTGCCTCCTCAACTTTATTTTGCTCCAGCAATAATGCTCCAAGCGCATGACGAGGAGGCATCATCCATGACCATGGCTCCGAATAATTAAGATTGTCATAACATGCCACAGCCCGGCGCAAACTTTTGAAAGCTTCGTCATAGTTCTCTCTCCTGTATTCAAGCTCACCAGTTAGCATTTTATCTGCAACTTGCAGAATATCTTTAGAATCGTTATGGAAAACGATTCTCTCGTCGGGAAGTGCGGCTATAGCGGCTCTTAACTTTACTTGTTGCGTTAACGCTTCATCGATGTTGCCTAATACGGCGTGTGCTATTCCCTTAGCATACTGCCATATTGCAAAAGTTACACAGAAAAGCCCCGGGTCCGATGGCAAGGGTTCGTCTAAAATCTCTTGCCACTTTCCAAATCGTATTAGGACGTGCGCCTTCATCCCACTGAATGCTTCCAGATAATTGACTAAAAAAGCGTGGTCACTCAACAGATATTCTGGGAGCACGATAGATTGCATTTGCTCTGCTGCTCGTATCGCCGGTTCATATTGACCAGCAAACATTGCTCCGTAGACCTGAAAATGAATATTATGAAGCAGGTAGATATAGTAAATGCCAAGTTCACTATCTACTTCCAAATATTTTTTGTCTGCATCGGCAGCTTCAATGTTTGAAGCTATTACTTTTTCATATTGCCCGCAGAGCACATATATATGAGACGGCATGTGTATGAGATGACCAGATCCAGGGACAAGTGGACGTAATTTGTCAGAGGCAGCAAGAGCACGCTCAGGTTCTGGCGACATTTCCATTATATGAATATAGAAATGTAGTAAGCCCGCATGCGGCGTATCATTATTGATTTCAATCCGCTTGAGTGCAGCCTCGACAATTTCTATAGCTTCCTCGGTATCCGTTCCCTCCGCAGGAATTCGGTTCTGCAGATCCCAAAGTTGCCAAGGGGTCCGCACGATTAAAGCCTCGGCTGTAAGCGCACATACGTCATAATCTTCAGCAAAGTGCTTGTAAACCTCGCGCATCGCGTTAGCGTAATCGTCATCCCAACGAGTTAATTCTTCTAGGTCACTGATTTTCCCAGATTGAAAACGAGCGCAAAGCGCCATACACAAAGCTCTTTCAATCTCCGTCAGCTGTTCCCTGCCCGCTAATTCTTTTGCTTTTTGGGAATATTCAAAGCAAGTTTGAATTGCACCTGGTCGCCCAGAAGGTGACATTTTCTCCCACGGAATATTGTAATAAGGACC
>CACITD010000073.1 GCA_902589475.1 uncultured Alphaproteobacteria bacterium
AACCAAGCCAAACTATTAAAACTACTAATAGGTGTAATGCACCAGATGATATAAACCCAAGTTTCATCCAAATTCTCTGGGGTTATTGAACGTTTTCTTTTGGAAACGCTTCAATTTCACTCTTCAGGTTCGCTAAGTCTGTTCTTAGAGCGATTACTTGAATACCGGCATTCCTTATCTCACCAGCCACCACCGCTATTGCTCCATAATTCAGTCGAGCATCCCCCCTTAGATGGACTTTGATTTTTGGGTTTGCCGACTTCATTTGAGCTAATTGTGGTGCTAATGAAGAAAGCGGTATCTCTTTTTTATTAATGTAAATGCGCTTATCCTCATCAACTTCAACATTTAACGGTGTGTCATCATCTGCAATTATATACTCTTTACTTACTTTCGGCAGTTGAACGGGGATCCCTAGCACAAGAAGGGGAGCCGTAACCATAAAGACAACTAGGAGTACCAACATTACGTCTACGAATGGCGTGACATTAATTTCGCTAATTGGCCGGGATCTTTTTTTCCGCTCGGCAGTGCGGTTACTGGTTTGCACTCCCAATATTACGCTCCCTTATCTAAGTTTCTTGAGAGTATAGAAATGAATTCTGCCGCAAATCCCTCCAGGTTTTGCGCAAAGCGGTCCAGGTCATGACTTATTTTGTTGTATGCCACTACAGCAGGTATAGCGGCAATTAGTCCTAACGCTGTTGCGAATAGCGCTTCAGCAATACCAGGAGCGACCACTGATAATGCTGTCGTTTTAGTCGCTGCAATGGCTTGAAAGGCGTCCATTATACCCCAAACTGTTCCAAACAGACCAACGAAGGGTGCGGTAGACCCAACAGATGCAAGAAACGACATGTTTTTCTCAAGACGTTCCATTTCGCGATCTATGGTAAGATTCATTATTTGCTGAATACGGGCCCGAAGGCTAACCCTCGCCTCCTCACTCTTCCGCGCAAGGTCCCTAGAATTTCTCCATTCTCTCATTGCATCTGAAAAAACTAAGGACATTGGATCATACGGGTTGTTTCCTATTCTGTCGTAAAGCTCTTCAATAGATCCACCAGACCAGAAACTGTCTTCAAACGCTCTAACGTGGGCCCTCAATCCTCTTAATTTGAGAATTTTATCAAAAATGACCGTCCAGCTGAAAATGGAGACGACTATAAGACCTAGCATCACCGCTTTCACTACTGGATCGGCAGCTATAAATAAGCCAACGATAGAGAGGTCGTTGTCGACCGACCCTCCTAACTGAACACTATCTACAATAGCTTGCTCCATTTAGACCACCATTTCTAAAATAGGTTTATGACTAATCTGCCGGAGATGGCTTCTTTTAACTCTTTTGGCAAGCGCTTCGCCTTCCCCATTGCGCTGACGCATGCAATTTCCGTTTTTATGGAAACGAGCAAATCCTCTGTGATTTTTTCTTCGTTAATTCTATGGATAGTTTGCTCAAGAAAAATCCGCGCGCCCGTAAGTTTATTAAAACCAGTTCGTACTTCAACCAAGTCGTCCAAGAAAGCAGGGGTGATGTATTCAACGTTGCACCGACGAATCGTTAACAAAATATTTTGATCTCTAGCTAAACGACCTTGATAAAATCCAAGAGACCGTAGCGCTTCTGTCCTAGCATGTTCTGCGATAGTAAGATATTCTGTATGGTAGACAATACCCCCTGAATCAGTAGCGTCATAATAAATCCTCGCTCTAAAATAGTGCATTCCACTAGACCAGGGTCTATTTGCTAAATTTATTTTATTCATCATAAGCATCTGATCTAATAGACTGATAAATATCCCGTTCATCATTTGACAACATCTCAAGCTGAGCTTGCTTTTTCTTCAGCTTTAGCCCGAGATAGTCATACGCATTCGGGGACAGCACTCTACCTCTTGGGGTTCTATCTATAAATCCTTGTTGCAAGAGATATGGTTCAATAACTTCCTCTATAACATCTCTTTGTTCAGAGAGAGCCGCAGCCAGTGTATCAACCCCGACAGGACCTCCAGAATAGTTTCTGGCGATACAATTCAAATAACGCTTGTCCATTGCATCCAAACCCAGGTTATCAACTTCTAGACGCCCCAACGCTGCATCAGCAGCTTTTGCGTCAATCACCTCACTAAAAAGAACTCCTTCAAAATCTCTGACGCGACGTAATAACCGCCCTGCGACCCTTGGAGTGCCTCTTGATCGCCTTGCTATTTCGTTTGCACCATCGGTCGTTATATTGAACGATAATTTGTCGGCAGCTCGCTTGATTATTTCTTCTAACTCATCTTCGGCATAAAATTGCAGCCGCATTGGAATTCCAAAACGATCTCTCAGTGGGGTCGTTATTAAGCCGGAACGAGTTGTAGCGGCAATTAAAGTGAAGGGCGGTAGATCTATCCTTAATGATCGAGCTGCCGGCCCCTCTCCTATCATCAAGTCTAGCTGAAAATCCTCCATCGCGGGATAAAGTACTTCTTCTATGCTTGGGTTCAAACGATGGATTTCGTCAATAAACAAAACATCTTTAGGTGATAAGTTAGTCAATAGAGCCGATAAATCGCCAGCCTTTGTAATTGTGGGACCCGACGTCATTCTAAAATTAACGCCTAATTCACGAGCTACAATTTGCGCTAATGTTGTCTTTCCTAAACCTGGTGGCCCATGCAACAAGACGTGATCCATCGCTTCTTGGCGACCTTTCGCAGCATCTATAAAAACGCGTAAATTGCCTCTGATTTGCCTTTGGCCTATAAATTCTTCCAAATTCTGAGGTCGCAAGGAGCTATTTTGATAATCGTCTTCAGCGACTTCCGGGTTGACGATACGCTCGTTTTCATTTTTGTTTGTTGTATTCTCTTCACTCACGAAGCTAGCTCCTTGAGCGTTGCAGCTATAAGTTTGTCTAATGTTTCAGTGTTCGTTGGTTCGCTACTAGCTTGGGATACCGCTTTTTGCGCTTCAAAACGACTAAACCCTAGGTTCACCATTGCTGAGATTGCATCTGCTAATAACGCATTATCTTGATTTTTGATTATTTCAGTATTGCTAAGATTGCCCACAAAAACCCCGTCTACTTTATCCTTTAGTTCGGAGACAATCCTCGACGCAAGCTTTTGGCCAACCCCGTCGGCTCTAACAAACATTGTTTTATCTTCACTCAGAAGGGAATTCATAATATCGTCTGAATTTAGCACGCTCAGTATTGCAAGAGCAGCTTTCGAACCAACACCCTGTACCGTTTGCAGCGTTTGAAACCAGCGCTTTTCATCGTCCGAATAGAATGCGTATAAATGT
>CACITD010000074.1 GCA_902589475.1 uncultured Alphaproteobacteria bacterium
CGGAAGCCAGCTATAACCAAGCTATAGCGCTAAAGCCTGATTATTTAGAGGCGTTGCATAATTTATCTATTGTCAAAAGTTATATGAATAATTTAGAGGCAGAAATTGGGTCTTTGCATAATATATTGCAAATAGATACTGATAACTATGGCTTGAGAGCTAGCGTGAATTTGGCTGTCTGCAAATTTTTAAAAGGTGACTTTGTTAACAGCAAAAAACATCTTTTGGCAACTACTAAAATTCGGAAAAAAAAGCTTCCAATATTTAAAAACGAAAAAGTTTACCACCAGTATCTATCAAGAATTTTAAAATGGCGTGAAAATAAAACCCTCGGGGTTAAGAAAGGAAGAAACCATAAAAATCTCTATGTTCTTGGAGAAAGCCATTCCCTAACTAGTCACCATTTATGTGTCCAAAATTCAGGGAATAATTTTTTTTGCAGTGCTAGGCTGATTAAGGGTTGCAAGCAATGGCATTTAGGTAATGCTTTTAGAAATCAATATAAACATCAATTTGAGAGTATTTTTTTCTCCCTTCCAAAAAATAGCCATGTACTGTTAGCAATCGGGGAGATAGATTGTAGATTAGATACTGGAATTATTTCACATAAAAAGAAATTTCCAGAAAAGCAGATAAAAGAAATAATTTCGAATACAGTCGGAAATTATCTTAACTACATTGTAAATATTAATTCTGGTCATCAGCATAATGTTATTATTCAAGGGGTACCATGCCCAAATCCCAATAAAAGGAATCATGCACGAAAGGATATTAAGCAATTGGTTGAGGTGGTTGATATATTTAATAATGAACTAAAAGTTCAATCAAAAAAGATAGGGTTTGGATTTTTGGATATACATCAACTAACAAATAAAGGGGATGGCTTGTCTAACGGTTTTTGGCATCTCGATGATACTCATCTATCGCCGGGAGGTATGTTGGAAGCCTGGAGGAGGTATAATTCAGAACAGTGATACGAACAATGTCAGAGCAATTTTTGCAAACGCTGACTATAGCGATCCTAATAATAGCGCGAATTTTCTCTCGGGGACTAATAATCTAAAACTAAGCAAAAGAAGGAGCTATTGAGTTCAGTATTCACGGGCAAGACCTACCCATATTATGTGAGGAATTTCCTCGGGTGACCATTCAACCAAAAGTTGGCGACTTAGTTATATTCCCTTCTTCACTGTTTCACAGGACAATCCCTTTTCAAGAAAAAACTGAACGATGTGTTATAGCTTTTGATGTTTCTCCGATAGAATTTTAGGTTTGTTTATTTTGATAATTGTCCCACATCGTATGGTATGCATTTTCTAAATTGTTTGCGAAGCGCTCGGCTTCGAATAGAGGCGACTTCAATACATTTTCTCTTAACTCTGAGCGCAAGTTCGACAGGTAGTCTAAATCAGAAGTAAAATAGATGGCTTTTTTGACGTAATCGTCCTTACTGCTAGCAATCCAATTAGGCAGATTGACGTTGGATAGTAAGCTGACTCCTTGCCTGGAAACGAGGGAGTTTCCTGCTAAAGTAACGAAGGGTACCCCCATCCATAGTCCCTCCACACTTGTCGTTCCTCCAGTAAAAGGGAAAGGGTCGAGAACAATATCAACGTTATTATATGAGGCCAAATATTGAGCACGAGTTGACCATCCTTCTAGGGTGATCCGCTCAGACTTTATCCCTTTACTCAAAAAACGCTCCCACGTTGATACTTTGCGTTCATCACTATTAAATTGTTTTGCTTTCAAGAATAATTGGCTATTACCCAATTCATTTAATACTTCTATCCACACTTCTATAACTTCATCAGTAATTTTAGCTAAGTTATTAAAACAACCGAAGGTGATGTATCCATTCTTTTGAGCAGGTAATTTAGAAACTGCTGCATCTAGATCAGGTGCAGTAAAACACCATCTTGTCTGAGGCAAACGTAAAACCTTTTCTGAGAATTGTTGATCATTTTCCGGGGGAGTGACATAGGGGTCTCCTAACAAGTAGTCCATCTCATTAAGCCCTGTAGTAGAAAAGTAGCCCAACCAGGCAACCTGTACCGGTGCTGGCTTATAGGCAAACACAGGTAACCTATTACCTGCAGTGTGTCCCGAAAGGTCAACAAGAATATTTATGCCATCTGTATGAATTAAATCAGCTACTACGTCGTCTCCTTGCCAAAAGATGGGTCTCCACTCGCAAAAAAGAGGTTTGATCCTCTTACTTAGTTCATCCTCTTGTGGGTCAGTAGTGTACGCAAATAAATCAAATTGAGATTGGTCTATGGAAGATAAAACGGCTTCCAAAAAATAGCCAACGGGATGTGACCTAAAGTCACCAGAAACAAAACCTATTCGAAGCTTTCCATTACTTTTGCATTTGTATGATGAAAAATATTTTTTTCTGTGTTGTGAAAAAATGCAACCAAAACGAATAGCTTCTCTTGTCTTATTATCAGTATCCCATGAATAATAATTGAGAACGCAGTTCTTATTACTATAAGCACCAGCATAGCTTGGCTTAATGGCAATGGCATGATCATAAAAAATATTCGCCATTTCGTGTTTGCCTACATCAACAAGAGTATTGGCAAAATTATTATATGCTTCTGCATAATCTGGCTTGATAATAGCCGCTTTTTTTAAGAACGTAATCGCTGTGACACTTTGGCCTAAAATTCTTAACACATCGCCGAGATTATTTAACGCCTGCGCATAGTCGGCCCTGCACATAATGGTTTGTTTGTATTTAGTTATACTCTTTTTATAATCACCAGCCCTTTTCAGCGCATTACCTAGATTATTGTAAGCTTCTGTATGATCCGGTGTCAGCGCAATTGCTTTATTAAAACAAGAAACACTTTCACAACTTCTACCCAATTTATAAAAAACAACGCCAAGATTATTGTACGCATTAAAATGATCTGGCTTGTATCGTATCGCATTCACGTAGTTTCCCATCGCACTATTTGTGTCCCCAAGGTCCCTATGACTATTTGCCATATTATAAAACGCTGACCAATGGGTTGGTTTTATTATCAATACTCTTTTATAATACGTTACAGCGGCCTCGTTTTGTTCTCTATCACTTGATATATTGCCTACATTATAAAACGCTAGTGCAAGAAAGGGTTTAAGTATCAGTGACTTTTTCAAATAGGTAAGAGATAGATCTGGCTTTAAAAGGTGTCCTATTGCAACCCCACAATTAAGATAAAATTCTGCTACCTCAGGTTTTAGATTTATGGTAGCATCGTAATATTCAACTGCCATCCCATAC
>CACITD010000075.1 GCA_902589475.1 uncultured Alphaproteobacteria bacterium
GGGAGACGCCGTCAACATTGCTGCTCTTATGGAGCAAAAAGGAGAGCCGGGACGCATCAATGTCTCGCAAACCACTTTCCAACAAATAAATGAGATATTTGAAACTGAATCTAGAGGGGAAATAGATTCGGGAAAAAAAGGCTCTCTTGCTATGTATTTTGTCAATAGAATAAAACCGGAATTTTCTGCAGATGCAGAGGGACTTAAACCAAACGACATGTTTGACCAAAAATTTGGGAAACTAATGCGAGTGTATGAGAACTAATAACTCGCAAGTTGCAGCGTATTTTTTTATTACCACCATTTGGTCATAAATAATGGAAATTTTTAGAAGTCCAAACAGCTCCTTCAAGGCCATTACCGACTTTCCTTATTCACCACACTACATTGAATTTGATGGCCTTCGAACCCATTTCATTGATGAAGGTTCAAAAGATAGCCCCGTAGCGCTACTTATACACGGTGAGCCTACCTGGAGCTACCTATACAGAAAAATGATCCCCCCACTAGTCGAGGCGGGATTTCGATGCATAGCGCCAGATCATATTGGTTTCGGGAAAAGTGACAAAGTACTCCAGCTAGACTGGTATACAGCTGCTTCGCACATCAATCGATTAGCTATCTTTATCAAAAAATTGGAGCTCTCAGACATAACATTATTTGTCCAAGATTGGGGAGGGCCAATTGGCCTTGTAAACGCTGTGAGGTATCCGGAGAATTTTAGTAATCTTGTAATACTAAACACATGGTTACACCATAAAGGATTTGAATATTCACCAGGGATTTTAGCTTGGAGAGAAGCTGCTACTAATAAGCACTGGCTTGGTTGGACTGGTTATAATTTACCTTGCGGTGCGATAGTTAGAAAAGCGCTTGCGAGACCCCCGGAAGACGCTGATCTCATAGAAACTGCTTACGAGGCACCCTTTATAGGAAATCGAAAATCGAAAGCTGGAGCAATTCGTTTCCCATGGCTTATACCTTACGCGCAACCAAAAGAGGGGGCGGCAGAAGAACAGCAAAAGACTTTCGAAATATTAAAAACATGGCAAAAACCGGTTCACTTTATATTTGGCGCGAATGATCCCATTTTTTTACCAAGTTGGGGGCGGTCCTGGGCACAATTGATACCAAGGGCTACTTTCGCAGAGATTGAACATGCTGGACACTTCCTTCAGGAAGACGCCAGTGAAGAAATAGTTACAAGATTTTTGACTGCAACTAATTCTTCATAGGTCAAAAATTTAAAACCTTTCTTCCCATAATCACAGCCCAGCCTAAGATAGGAGAAGTCCATTGTTTCAATAGACTATTAAAAAGTTTAATAGTGAGCATCAGTATAGAAAATCAAACGCTTTACATGTATTTTCGGTAAACACTACACTATGTTTTTTTGGAGGTTCTGGATGAGAAAATTTTTTAACAGCTTAACAATGTTTTTATTGTTAATTGGTTTTTCTGGATGCTTTGGTGAAGACGAAAAAGTTAAAGCACCAAAAAAGGACCATATATTCGTAAAAAATGATGGCGTCGAGGATTTCAAAGTGGATGTTCAGAACCGGGTGAAAGAGAAAATATTGGTTCCTTTTAGAGAAACAATAAAAATTGAGTTTCTTGCGACAAAAACAAAAACTGTACTCGTAAAAACTAAAAGCCAAGATCCGAATTGGAATAACTGCTCGATAGCCATGCAAGTTGGGCAAACCCTTGTAGTCCACAGAAAATATGAAAATATTGAATGCAAAGCAAAATAAAGCCCACAAATAAACAGAACTTTTTTAAAAAATTATTTATCCTATTATACTTTGGTTTTATTTCGATAAACTGCGTCAGAGCAAACCCAATTACATTGGAGGGGGTAGGCTCTGCAATAGATGGCGACACAATAACCATAAATAACTACAAAGTACGCTTAAACGGCATTGCGGCCCCCGAATTGAATGAAGAAGGTGGGAACGAAGCAAAGCAAGCCATGCGGAAGATTTTAGAGAATAGGACCATTAAATGTTCCCTATCGGGAAGAAAAAGCTACGAACGCTATATCGGAGTTTGCTGGATTGGTGCCGTCGACGTTGGCGCCTTACTTATTCTGCAAGGTTTTGCAAGAGATTGCTTTCGGTATAGCGGCGGGAGGTACAGCGCGCTTGAATCAAAACCTGCACGATACCTACCACTACCTCAATATTGCTTAGCACGTACCCAAAACTAATTAGGGGTGCCCCCTGGGAGACGTTCGAACATAATTTCCGGCAACCATAATGCTAACTCTGGGAATATTATTATTAATCCCAAACATACGAAATGTAATAAAATAAATGGAACCACACCCCGATACATATCTGAAAGCCGTATCTCAGGTGGACTGATACCCCGCAAAAAAAAGATTGCTGGGGCCATCGGCGGTGTTAAGTAGCTAGTTTGGATTACAATTAAGAACATTATACAAAACCAAACATCGTCGACGCCCATTCCTCTTAACACTGCGACCGCTACTGGAACGACTATGATCATTATCGAGATAAACTCTAAAACAAACCCCGCTATGAATGTAATTAGCATGAAGATAAGCATTGTCGGCCAAACAGTAAGGCTTGCTGTTTGAAAAAAGTCCCGCACAACACCCAAACCACCTAAAGCGACAAATATGCTAGCAAACATCATCCCTCCAAGAAGGATGGTCATTATCATTGCTGTTACGCGGAGCGCCTTTAGAAAGGCCTCTCGCAATAAAATCCAACTGAAAGTCCTGTAAAGGATTGCAAGAATTATAGTGCCAATCGCACCCATCGCACCTGCTTCTGTAGGTGTCGCCCAACCTAACATGATCGTCCCTAGAACCGAAAAAATAAGACCGAATAATGGAACCAATGAGCTAAACACTAACCACGCCTGACTGCCTATAGAACCGTAAGACACTTCGTTATCATCACTTGGACCGTCTTCTGGCCAAATTGAACATCGAAGGAGAATATAAAAAATGTAAAGACCCGCCAAAATTAAACCCGGGAACATAATTCCAACAAATAAATTTCCAACACCCACACCAGCGATAGGGCTTAAAATCACCACCACTACCGAGGGCGGTATTATTGTACCCAACGAACCACCTGCACAAATGGTCCCCGAAACAAGTCCTTTATCGTAACCGTGACGCAGCATAACCGAAATTACCATCAACCCAACAACAGATTCAGCAGCACCTACTACACCACTTGCCGCGGCAAAAAAGACGCAAAGAACGATAGTCGCAAT
>CACITD010000076.1 GCA_902589475.1 uncultured Alphaproteobacteria bacterium
GACCCGGTAACTGTCCACCTTCGCCAGGTTTTGCCCCTTGAGCCATTTTTATTTGTAAATCGGTGGCATTCACAAGGTATTCCGCCGTAACGCCAAACCTTCCGGAGGCAACTTGCTTAATACGTGAAACCATTGAGTCACCATTATCGAGCGGCTTAAATCTTACGCGATCTTCTCCCCCTTCTCCGCTATTAGACCGACCTCCCATTCGGTTCATGGCGATAGCCAGTGTGGTATGTGCTTCCCAAGAAATTGATCCAAAAGACATTGCTCCAGTTGCAAATCTTTTCACTATTTCTGAAGCAGGCTCCACCTCCTCAATTGGAACCGGCACGTCGGAATACTTAAGTTCAAATAGCGCCCGCAAATTACGAAGCTTGCGCGATTGATCGTTCATTTTTTTAGCGTATGAACGGTACTTATTATAATCTCCCGATCTCGCTGCATGCTGGAGCGCTCCAATTGTTTCGGGAGTCCACGCATGTGTTTCGCCGCGCATCCTAAAAGCTAAGTCACCTCCAACATCTAGAGCACCGCTGAATTCTAGAATTCCTTTATAAGCTATCGCGTGGCGACGAACTGCTTCGTTTGCTATCCCATCTAAACCAACACCACCGATCGCGCACTTAGTGCCCGAAAAATAACGACTTAGAAAAGCCTCCGATAAGCCAACCGCATCAAAAATCTGCGCGCCACAGTAAGATTGGTATGTTGAGATACCCATTTTTGACATAACCTTCAACATACCTTTTGTAATTGCCTTTATATATTTCCCATGAACTTCTGCGGTTTCGGGCGCTCCTGGCAGGATTTTTGTCAATTCAGATAGTGTATCGAAAGCAAGGTAAGGGTTTATTGCCTCGGCCCCATAACCTGCCAATAAGCAAAAATCGTGAACGCGTCTAGCTTCTCCAGTTTCGACAACGAGCCCGGAACTCGTTCTGAGACCTTCTCTAATTAGGTGATGGTGAACACCTGCCGTAGCCAAAAGAGACGGAATAGCGATGTTATCTGCATTGATATCCCGGTCCGATAATATGAGGATATTAAAGCCGTTTCTCACGGCCTCTTCTGCTTCGTTGAAAATACGTTGAATTGCCTTGTCCATACCCATAGCGCCCTCTGTTTCAGAATAGGTAATGCTAATAGTATGTGTTCTAAATGCTTGATCGACGTGGTTCTCAATCTGCCTAATACGTTCAAGGTCAAGATTACTAATAATCGGTTGTCTTGTTTCTAACCTGTGTCGTGAACCTGCGCCTTCTAGTTCTAGTAAATTAGGTCTGGGCCCGATAAGAGAAACTAGTGACATTACCAGCTCCTCTCGAATTGGGTCTATTGGAGGATTTGTGACCTGCGCAAAGCACTGCTTAAAATAGTCGAACAAGAGTTTGGGCCTGTCGGAAAGCACTGCTATTGGTGTGTCACGTCCCATCGAGCCGATTGGATCGTCACCAGTCATTCCCATGGGCGTTAGAAATTGCCTAATGTCTTCCTGGGTATAACCAAAAGCTTGTTGTCGATGAAGCAGCGTATCTGGGTCCGGTGGCATTGCTCCTATCTCACTTGGCAAGTCCTCGAGTTGAATTTGAGTGCGATCTAACCAATCTTGATAAGGGTGAGCATTCGCCAAGGAAAGTTTCAACTCATCATCTCCAATAATACGACCCTCTTCCAGATCAATCAGAAGCATTTTCCCTGGCTGCAAACGCCACTTTTGAACAATATTTTCATCAGGTATAGGCAGCACACCGTCTTCAGACCCCATTATAACTAAATCATCAGTGGTCACAGTATATCTAGCTGGCCGTAAACCATTACGATCCAGCGTTGCACCAATTTGTTTTCCATCGGTGAAGGCGATGGCAGCAGGTCCATCCCAAGGCTCCATTAACGCTGCATTATACTCGTAAAACGCCTTCCTAGAGGGGGCCATGGACCTATTATTATTCCAGGCTTCTGGGATCATCATCATCATGGCTTGAGCAAGCGAATATCCTCCAGCTACCAAAAGCTCGAGTGCATTATCAAATGTTGCCGAGTCGGATGCACCATCGCCTATAAGTGGCCAAAGCTTTTCAAGGTCCTCACCAAGGACAGCTGACGACATCGTTGATTTTCTAGCTGCCATCCAATTGATGTTACCGCGCAGCGTGTTGATTTCGCCATTGTGGCACAAATATCTGAATGGTTGTGCCAATTTCCAAGACGGAAAAGTATTAGTCGAAAACCTTTGATGTATTAGAGCAAAGGCAGACTCTGTCCGGGGATCGTTCAAATCTTTGTAATATTTATCCAGGTTATTACATAACACCATACCCTTGTAACAAAGCGTGCGAGTAGAGCAGGACGCAATATAGAAAGTCCCTGTATCATCTCGATCTTCATCGGTATCCGGCGTCCATATTTTCTTATGTGATTGCTTTCGCACGACAAACAGCTTCCGCTCAAAGTCATCCTGTGACATGTCATTGTCCGTGCACTCAATAAAAGCTTGAAAAATTTCAGGTTCATTGGGCTTGACGCTTTCACCCAAACACGAATTATCAGTTGGAACCTCTCGCCAACCTAAAAAAGCTAACTTTTCTTTAGCTACAGTCTTCTCAATACTCTCCATACACCGAGCTTTGACCACCTCATTTCGAGGCAAGAAAACCATGGCAACGCCGTATCTACCGTAGTTTGGCAAAACTATGTTTTGCTTCGACATTTCTTCGCGAAGAATTTTGTCGGGAACCTGGATTAGTATGCCGGCTCCGTCGCCCGCTAGTGGATCTGCCCCAACAGCCCCCCTGTGATCTAGGTTTTCGAGTATCTCTAACGCTTGTTTGATTATCTGATGGCTTTTATGATTTTTTATATTTGCAATAAACCCAAAACCACAATTGTCGTGTTCGTACTCAGGATCATAAAGACCGGAGCTACGTTCTTCGCTTAGATGTTTACTTTTTCTCGAATCCAACAAATTTTTTTCCCACACAACAAGTTACTCGTGGCTATACCTGCCTCAAAAGGAACGGCAGGACCAAACCGACTTCTTCTTTAGTAGCTTATAATTTATAGCCCACCCTCACTATTTGGGCCAAACGTAAATACCTGTTAACAAAT
>CACITD010000077.1 GCA_902589475.1 uncultured Alphaproteobacteria bacterium
TGACCGTTTAGCTTTGCACAGAATTGAGGCAGCATGCCTACCCAATAATGAGGCGAGTCAAGGTGTTTTAAAAAAAGCGGGTTTCAGTTACGAGGGGTTAGCAAGAAAATACTTGAAAATTAATGGCCAGTGGCGAGACCATATGGTTTTTTCACTCATCAGAGAAGAGTTATTAGGCTGATGTGATTTAATGTGCTCTTTGATAGACCTGTCAAATTTCGAGCATAACTGTGGCTTATGTCTTAAGGGTGGACAAAAAAATGCCGGATATCTCAATATGTCTTCCTGGTGGTGAAAGAATTGATATAAAGGTACGTGATAGCAAAAGGGCAAACCGGTTCATTATGAGGGTTAATCAACAAACATCAGAGTTTTGTATTAGCCGACCAATTTGGAGATCTATCGATGACGCAAGGATATTCGTTGAGCGAAATGTTTCATGGATAGACGAACAACTGATGAAACTCCCTGCACGTGTCCAGTTTCGGCATGGTTCTATCGTTCCAATTTTAGGGAAAGAATATAAGATAGCGCACAGTCCCAAGGAGTTTGGAAATGTTTGGCTGAACGAAAGTCTTGATAATCAAATGCCAGAATTAAGGGTTTCTGGAGGTAGTGAACATATTGCAAGACGTGTTAGGGATTGGCTAAAGAAACGTGCAAAAGATGAGGTTACACATAAAGCAAAAAAATTCTCAAGTCTTCTAAATAAGGAAATTAAGAGTGTCTCTGTGCGGGATACCCGCACTAGATGGGGGAGTTGCTCATCAAGCGGAAAATTATCTTTTTGTTGGCGATTAATTTTTGCTCCAGAGAAGATTGTAGACTATGTGTGTGCTCATGAAGCCGCGCACTTGGTGGAATTAAATCACTCTCCAAGATTTTGGCAAACAGTCCATCAATTGGTTGGCGAATGGAAGAGTTCAAAAAAATGGCTAAAAGAAAATGGTGCTAGGCTGCATAGATATGGGTAATTGGTTCTATGGAAACTAGCTTTAGTTTGTTTAGATACAGCATTCAATATTGATTAGACAAAAATTATTGGGGCTAGTGTGGAAAAGCTTTTGCAAGGGTTGCGAGCTGCAGCCGAACCGACCCGACTCAGGATTATAGCACTCTGCGGACATGCAGAACTTTCCGTAACCGAATTAGTAATGATTTTGGGTCAAACACAGCCTAGGGTTTCTCGGCATTTAAAGTTACTTGTCGAAGGAGGATTATTGCAGCGTAACAAGGAAGGTAATAGAGCGTATTATAGGCTTTCCACTGAAGCGGAAGGCGCTGATTTGGCTCGGATGTTAAATGATCTCATGCCAGGCGAAGATGAAGTGCATGCTCTTGATTTGTCAAGATTAAGCAGCGTTAAGGCGGACCGTGTAAGATATGCAGAGAGTTTTTTGGATCCCTACTCCCAAGAAATAACAGAACTTAGAGGTATGTGGCCGCCAGACGAGGTTATTGATAAATGCATCTTAGAGTTGCTAAAAGACCGCTCTATTCAAAATCTCCTTGACCTAGGAACAGGAGCAGGAAGAATTTTGAGAACAATCGCACCTTTTGTTGAAAAGGGGATAGGTATTGATAATTCTCTTGAAATGCTTTCAATCGCTCGTGCACGTTTAGATCAAGACGGCATTAAAAATTGCCAAGTTCGGGTTGGAGATATGTATAGGCTTCCATTCAAGCAAAATAGTTTTGATTTAATCACGATCAATTCTTTGTTGAGGTATGCGGATGAGCCTAAAAAAGTGATCGCGGAAGCCGCAAGGGTTTTAGAAAAAAGGGGAGCGTTATTAATTGTTGACTTGGCAGCACATGATTTATCTGCACTTAGGGATGAATATGGCCATTCTTGGCTGGGTTTTTCTGAAGTGGAGATGG
This sequence comes from uncultured Alphaproteobacteria bacterium, assembly GCA_902589475.1. Taxonomy (GTDB): domain Bacteria; phylum Pseudomonadota; class Alphaproteobacteria; order Thalassobaculales; family Thalassobaculaceae. Next base: position 1,882 of record CACITD010000077.1, read on the forward strand.
TAGAAATGTTGTCTGAAGAAAATTTGACTGTGGGCCGAGTCAAGCATGTTGACGGTCAAAAACTTAATGTCTGTATATGGCTGGCCTCAGGAAGTTAGTCGGGAATTTTTAGAAAAGCCGTCGGACCCGCGGGTTTATTTATCAGACCTAATATCTAAGTTTCTCAGCCAGATTTCTAGCGAAACAATCTGCCAAATTGCCATCATGTGATTGGGTGTGTTCCTGTTTTCTGAAACTATGGTTTCATGTTGGCTAATCATCTGCTTAACCGAATCAATTTTATAAATTCCTCGTTCAATAAACTGTCTTGACCCAACTAGGTCATACAAATCGTCTCTATGATTTTTTGAAAACCACTCGTGAGCTGGAGCATTCCAGCCAGTTTTATTTATTCGCCTCCTGGTCTCCTCCGGAATTAAACCCTTGTAACTCTCCCGCGCAAAGGCCTTCGTTAATCCGTCTCTGATTTTTCTTTCTGGTGGAACCCTCATCATATATTCAAAGAGTTCGTTATCTAGAAAAGGATGGAACTCCTGCATTTTAAATAAATTGCAATTCTCTCTCCCGCTCCTTAGACAACACGGCATTGTGTTAAACAGTAGTTCGTTCTGGCTGTGTGATATCAGGTAGCTGTACGAGGTGGGATAATAATTCGGGAGAAGGTCATCTAAATTTCGAAAGTCGGCTGAAAGCAAATTTTTATAGCGGTTCAGTAGTTTTTTATCTGGCAAACATCTTCCGGGCACTAAAGGGTCGGTTAATTCCGATATACGTTGCAGAGCGACATTTTTAGACTTCCTGAAGATGGGATGATCGTGATTTTTTACCCAGGCTTCTATTTCTTTGTCGAATAAATCCGTTTTCCCCATTTTTTTTAGATCTGCAAAGAAGTAGAAAAAATAATCATATTCCCCTGCATGTAGTTCGTCCCCGCCAAGCCCCGTGAATAAATCTGTGTAGCCTAATTTTGCCGCCTCTTCGACAAGCAATAAGTGGTTAAGCCAAGTTACTGTTGGTAGGGGGTAATCATGGGAGCTATAGATTTTTGTAAGTTTCTCAAATATATTTGGATTAGTAATAGTAATGGATTTCCAATTTACTTTTCCCGCGT
>CACITD010000078.1 GCA_902589475.1 uncultured Alphaproteobacteria bacterium
CCTTGAAGCTCGACGCGATACTTTTAGGCGTTTTCTCAAACTCCAACTTTTGTTTTCTAATGCATCAAAAATCATATAAAGCGTCATGATTTTAGTTAACGATGCAGGAAATTTTTTAGTATTTGCATTACGGGAATGAAGTTCCACACCTGTCTCCGCATCGATTATCAGAGAAGCATATTTTGCTTTGGCACTGTTGCAAGGAATGCATGTAAAAAATAGCAACGCGATCACAACACCTGTTCTATAGAAATTTGTTATCATTTGCGTTGATCCATTGCTAACCGGAACAAACCTATCTATTTGAACCATGAACGAATCACATATTATGCTATTTATTAGCTTTTGTCGATAAGTCATTGTAATGGAGAGATTTTTTAATTCTTTTGTTCTGTCTATGTATTTTTAAACATAAAAGACCTGTTTACCGACTTTTAAATTAGTTAAACCCACGCAACTTTTTGTTTCCGGTTGACGGTCAAATCTCATATCCTTAAATTTTTACTTAACGACCACTGGAATATTCAACTGATCGTCCGATATTAATAGAACAATAGTTTGTGGGAAGTTTTCGGGAATGTCCAATCAAGACCAGTCACCCAAGAACCCCGGTGATAATACTGGGGTCATAGAAAAGGTTAAGCCAAAGACGACAAAGCCCTCTATGTATAAGGTTATTATGCTTAATGATGACTACACACCAATGGAGTTCGTGGTTCATGTACTTGAGCGTTTTTTTTCAAAAACACGAGAGGAAGCAACGAAAATAATGTTACACGTTCATCAGCAAGGTGTAGGTATCTGCGGGGTTTTTTCTTATGAAATAGCCGAAACAAAGGTCATGCAAGTTATGGACTGCGCGCGCCAAAATCAGCACCCGTTACAGTGTACAATTGAAAAGGCATAAAAATGCTCTCTAAAGACTTAGAAATTTCGTTACACCGGGCGTTAGATCATGCAAATGATCTAAAACACGAATTCGCCACACTTGAGCATCTGCTCCTAGCCCTAACCGAGGATAAAGACGCAATTGCGGTATTGGAGGCATGCGGGGTAAATGTTGATGAGCTTTCACGAATATTAAAGAGTCATATTGAAGACGACTTAAAATACCTTGTGAGCTCTAATAAAGAGGAAGCAAAGCCTACGGCTGGATTTCAACGGGTCGTGCAAAGATCCATCATTCATGTGCAGTCATCCGGTAGAAACGAAGTTAACGGAGCAAATATAATCGTAGCATTATTTTCAGAAAGAGAAAGTAATGCAGTTCATTTCTTAAAAGAACAGGAAATGTCGCGTTTTGATGCAGTTAATTTTATCTCCCATGGAATCTCGAAAGGCCCTACAAATTCCAGCTCTGGTGGTGCACCATCCACTGATGATGATAGAGCGGAAGAGAATAGTAAGAATGACAAAGATGCCCTCGGTGCATACTGCGTAAATCTCAACGATAAATCAAAATCTGGAAGCATTGACCCGCTAATTGGTCGAGAATTTGAGGTAGACAGAACTATACAGATACTATGCAGGAGAACAAAGAATAATCCCCTATACGTCGGTGACCCTGGGGTAGGCAAAACCGCTATCGCAGAAGGTTTAGCGAAACGCATAGCGGATGAACAAGTTCCTGATGTTCTGAGTGAAGCAATTGTATTCTCGTTAGACATGGGAGCGTTGCTGGCCGGCACGCGTTACCGCGGAGATTTTGAGGAACGGCTAAAAGCTGTTATATCTGAAATAGAGAAAAATCCGAACGCTATATTGTTCATCGACGAAATACATACTGTTATTGGAGCAGGTGCAACCTCCGGTGGTGCCATGGATGCATCAAATTTGTTGAAACCAGCATTACAAGGAGGCATTCTGAGGTGTATAGGTTCTACAACCTATAAAGAATATCGGAGCCATTTCGAGAAAGATAGAGCACTAGTTAGAAGGTTCCAGAAGATTGATGTTAATGAGCCTTCTCTGGAGGATAGTGTTAAAATATTAAGAGGCCTAAAGCCATATTACGAAAAGCATCATAGTGTTCGTTATACTATGGACGCTTTAAAATGCGCGGTTGATCTTTCAGCTAAATATATTGGTGACCGAAAGTTACCTGATAAAGCTATCGACGTTATAGACGAAGTCGGCGCTGCACAAATGCTACTTCCTTTATCAAAGCGGAAAAAAACCATAAACGTTAAAGATGTTGAAGAGGTTGTTGCTAAAATCGCAAGGATCCCTCCGAAGAGTGTTTCAACTGATGACAAAAATACACTTCTAAATTTGGAACAGGACCTGAAAAGGGTTGTTTTCGGGCAGGATAAAGCCATTCAAGCGCTGGCTAGCGCTATTAAATTATCGCGTGCAGGACTGAGGGAGCCTGAAAAACCAATAGGAAACTACCTGTTTTCAGGCCCCACAGGTGTTGGTAAAACAGAAGTTGCACGACAGCTATCTATTGGGTTAGGAGTAGAGCTCGTTCGATTTGATATGTCGGAATATATGGAACGCCACAGTGTGTCGCGATTGATTGGTGCTCCACCAGGATATGTTGGTTTTGACCAGGGAGGTCTGCTGACTGATTCTATAGACCAACACCCCCATTGTGTCCTACTTTTAGATGAAATCGAAAAGGCTCATCCGGACCTTTTCAATATTTTGCTCCAAGTCATGGATCACGGAAAAATGACGGACCACAATGGAAAAACAGTAGACTTTAGAAATGTCATTCTAATCATGACGACAAATGCCGGAGCCTCTGACTTAGCAAAAGAGGCCGTAGGTTTTGGTAGAACTCAGCGTTCCGGTGACGATACTGAGGCTATAAATAGGATGTTTTCGCCAGAATTCCGCAACCGGCTGGATGCAATTATTGCCTTTGCAGGTCTTTCGAAAGAAATCATTTCAAAAGTGGTAGAAAAATTCATCATGCAACTGGAAGTGCAATTAGAGGATAGAAACGTTTCTATTGAAATAAGCGAAGAAGCAAGATCCTG
>CACITD010000079.1 GCA_902589475.1 uncultured Alphaproteobacteria bacterium
AAATTAAGATTTATTTTCATTGAAGAAAATTGGAGGAATGTATGCAGGAATCCGCTTACACAAAGGGGTTCCCGGTAAGTTGGGAAGAGCTTCACAGAACTGCAAAGGCTCTTGCATGGCGCCTTTTAGAGGAGCCCAAATTTGAAGGTGTAATCGCAATTACTCGGGGTGGATTGGTGCCGGCTGCTATTGTAGCCCGTGAATTGGAAATAAGGGTTGTCGACACATTAAGTGCCATTAGTTATCACGACAACTCTGCAGAGAGGCTTGACGAAAAGCAACGAGAGACTGTTCAGATAGTAAAGGCACCAAGTTATACTAAAACAGGAAAAAATTGGCTTATCGTTGACGATTTAGTTGATACTGGTGAGACTGCAAAAGCTGTCAGAGCCCTTTTACCCAAGGCTCATTTCGCGACTGTTTATGCAAAGCCCGCGGGACGGCCGTTAGTAGACACCTTCGTTACTGAAGTAAGTCAAGATACATGGATTTATTTTCCTTGGGACTTAGAACCAAGACCCGTTGATCCTATCAGTTCTAATAATCGCTAACTTGTTCCTCTTTAACTTAGCGCTTTTTCATAACCTTGGATTGACTTATCGCTCGTTAACCGATATACAGCCGTCTCAATATTTTTTGAGGCAAATCGAGTATTTTGACGGAGTTTTTCTGTGAAAAGAACATTTCAACCGAGTGTGCTTGTTCGTAAAAGACGTCATGGATTTAGATCTCGTATGGCTACAGTCGGCGGCCGCCGTGTATTGCGAGCAAGGCGAGCTAAAGGACGTGCCAAACTCTCAGCTTAATTGGGAAGTTCGAGCCCCATAAACACTATGCGATACATTAAGTCGAACCGCTTGATGCGGATACTGAAGCGCTCGGAATACCTTAGGGTAAAGCAGCGAGGCACTTCCGTTGCTAAATCAGGTTTGGTTATTCAAGCGGCTCCGGTGGCGAATAGCAGTAGCTATCTACACCCGAGAGTTGGTTTCACCGTAAGCAAGAGAGTAGGTAATGCAGTCAAGAGAAATAGGGCGCGGAGGAGATTAAAATCCATCGCGTCAGATGTTTTGCCTAAAGAAGGTCTTCAATCTTGGGATTATGTTTTCATTGGCAGATTGGTGACTTTAGATAGACCATACGATTTGCTACTTGAAGACACTAGGGCGGCACTTAGGAAGATACATCAAAAAACCATTTAAAAAAGAATGAGTTAAATATGTTGCAGCTACTCCGACCAGCTCAGGCGATTTTTAGGTTTTTGCATTATCTTTTGTTTTTATTATTGAAGCTCTTAATACAATTCTACAGACTGACGTTTTCTTCTTTTTTGGGTAATGAATGCAGATTTTTCCCAACATGCTCAGAATATGCTCTAGAAGCCTTAGACAAACACGGTGTCATTATAGGTTTATTTTTATCGATTAAGAGAGTTATAAAGTGTAACCCATTGGGTGGTTCGGGAATTGATCCTGTGCCACCAAGGGCTCCTGACTAAAATAGGCGATGTTATCATGAGTGATCAAAAAAATATGCTAATAGCAATTGCTATTTCACTGGCCATCTTATTAGGGTTTCAATTCTTTTATGAGTTCCCAAAGTTGGAAAAGGAGAGAGAAAGGCAAGCGCAAATAGCTGCTCAAGATAAATCACAACTTCCCACTCCTTCTAATCAAGGCAATGACGCCTCGGTCCAAGCCCCAGGGGGAGGAGTATCTGCCCCCGGCGTGAAATCTGAGGTGTTAACCGCTCAAAAGCGAGCAGAGGCTCTAAAATCTACGCCACGAGTAGGAATTGAAAGCTCAACGCTTGTTGGTTCCATATCACTTGTTGGAGCGCGTTTAGATGATCTTGTTTTAAAGCAGTATGGGCAAACTGTAGAGGATAACTCAGAAAGAATCCATTTGCTTCACCCCTCAGGGGTTCCCAAATCATATTTTGCCGAATTTGGATGGGTTGGAGGATCTGATAGCCCTAATCTTCCAGGTCCTACCACTATCTGGTCGTCTGATGGTAAGCAGCTTAAGCCAGGGCAACCAGTTACATTATCTTGGGATAATGGCGCTGGTTTAAAATTTGAACGGACGTATTCACTTGATGACGGTTACATGGTCACCGTCACGCAAAAAGTGATTAATACAGGAGAAACTCCAACTGTACTATTTCCTTATGGGTTAATTGCAAGGTCTGGTACGCCTGACACGCTGGGATTCTATATTCTTCACGAAGGACCTTTGGGTGTTTTTGACGGGACGCTTCGTGAATATGATTATGACGATGTTCAAGAAACAAGAAAAATAGAAGTAACATCTAACGGAGGCTGGATTGGTATAACAGACAAATATTGGTTGGCAGCCTTGGTGCCAGATCAGGCCGAAAACTTTACGTATAGGTTTGTTCACTCAATAGAAAACAAAGACGACAGATACCAGGTTGATTACATAGGCCAGAGTTTAAGTTTGGCGGCTGGCGCCAGTATTGAGATTACAAATCGCCTTTTTGCTGGGGCGAAGGAGGTTAAACGTTTAGACGCTTATAGTGAAAAAATTGGAATCCAAAACTTTGATTTAGCAGTAGACTTTGGCTGGTTCTATTTCCTCACCAAACCATTCTTCTACGCGATTTCGTGGCTAAACTCATACCTAGGAAATTTTGGGTTAGCTATTCTTGCTTTTACCGTTTTGGTTAAAGCAGTCTTTTATCCATTAGCCAACAAATCTTATCGTTCAATGGCCAAAATGCGCGATTTGACGCCAAAGCTTATGACGTTAAGAGAACAATATGGCGACGATAAAATGCGCCTTAACCAAGAAATGATGGCTATCTATAAAAAAGAAAAAGTTAATCCTGCATCAGGTTGTCTGCCAATTTTGTTGCAAATACCGGTGTTTTTTGCGCTCTACAAAGTGCTATTTGTA
>CACITD010000080.1 GCA_902589475.1 uncultured Alphaproteobacteria bacterium
TATAAGAAGGCAATAATCTTTAAGCCTGACTATGGAGAAATTTACAGTAATTTAAGTAGCACACTTGAATTACAAGATAGACTGGAAGAGGCGGAAACGAAGTGCGGACAAGCGATAGCTTTGAGACCGGAGTTTGGTCCAGCCCACAACAACTTGGGCATCACGTTACATGAGCTAGGTAAACTGGAAGAGGCAGAGGTAAGCTTTAAGCGAGCTATAGTATTGAAATGTAACTATGTGGAAGCGACACTGAATTTATCAAATGTTCTTAGTTACATAGTTTCACCGGAAACAGAAATTAACACACTGAAAAAACTGCTTATATTGGATCCTCATAATCTTGGGTTAAAAGCGGGCGTAAATTTAGCTATATGCAGCTTCTTGGACAATAATTTTTTAGAGAGTAAAAAATACCTGGTTCAAGTTAATACCATCCAAGGAAAAGTCTCTCCCAACTATCGGGCTGAAAAAGTGTATCAACGGTTTCTGCTGAGCATTTTAAAATGGCATGAAGAAAAACATTCTAGTCGCTATGATCGCGAAATCGAGAGCGCTCTATACGTGATAGGTGAAAGCCACTCGCTAGTAAGCCACGCACTTTATCTTCCAAGCTCTGACACTTTTATGCGATGCAAGGCAATGTTAATTAAAGGTTGTAAGCAATGGCATTTGGGAAAGCCGGCAAACAACAAATATAAGCACCAATTCGAGACTTTATTGGCTTCCTTGCCAAAGTATAGCCAGGTGTTATTAATGATTGGGGAAATTGATTGTCGATTAGATAGTGGAATTATCAAACACAAAACTAAATTTCCAGAAAAAGACCTAACTGAAATTATTAAAACAACTGTGGCAGGCTACCTTTCGTATGTTGTAAAAATTAATTCTACTTGCCACCATAACATTCGTATTCAGGGTGTACCTTGTCCAAATATTAACAGAGGAGATTATCCCAAAAAAAATATAGAGGACTTAATCGACGTCATAAGAATTTTTAATCGCGAACTAAGAAGTAAATCAAAGGAAAAAGGATTTCAGTTCTTAGATGTGCACAAGCTTACAGATAGAGGCGATGGATTTTCAAATAACGCCTGGCATATTGATAACCATCACCTTTCTCCAGAAGGATTTTTGGAAGCTTGGCGGCAACATAACGTTTATTAATTTAGTTGGGGAAACAAAAAAGATTAATTAAAAGTCTCAATTGCTATCATCAAATACCTGTTCGGCATGTATTTTTTGGATATATAAACTAAGTGGCGTTTCGTGCTGTCAACATGAATTTGCTTAATATAACCTCGTATTTCTTACTTGCCGAAAAATCAGTGACTGAATAAAGTTTTACGATGTTTTCCAGCAGTTAACCCCAACAAGGTGTTCCCTCTTATATTGCAGGGTTCCTAGCTATCCTGCTTATTCATCATTTGATTAATCTTTGCTGAGAAAGCATTTTTCGCCGTCATCAAAATTGCTTTTTCCACTTCATTTTCCCGAAGTTTTTTATCAATTTCAACTACCATATTGAGTTCTTGTTTCAGTTCATCAGACATATCGTCAAGTTCAAATTCTTTACCGTCTATGTTTATTTTTGGCATCATAGGCTCCTGATTTAACGATTTATATAGTGTAGTATCATTTTCACTAAAAGTAGCCTGCTGGCAAGTATTATTCCTCGACGTTACACGGGTCTCGCTTTAGGCTGGAAAAAGGTTTACAGAAAAAATTGATTAAGGAAGGCAATACTTTCAATGTCACTGCACGATAATGTTCGTAATAGCTTATTGCAAGGGCTATCCGGGTCTGAGCCGGCCACGATTCAGTCGCTAAACGAATCTATGCGGCTGATGGCTAAATGGCGGAGTCATTTGCTAGAAAATACTATCATTAAAGAATTAGGTACCACAGTTTTGAGCGGTCCTGTGAAAGGTCTCGAATTAAGTCGTCATTCAATAGAGGGCTGCCACACGCCAAAGATTTTGGGTTGTTATGAGCAGCCTATCTCTGGTTATATAGCAAACGCCATTTCGAGTGACTATCAGACGGTTGTCAATGTTGGTTGTGCTGAGGGTTATTATACTGTTGGAATGGCAAGGTTAATGCCTAAGAGTTTGTTCTTGGCATTTGATATAAATCCTAAAGCCACTGAGCGTTGTAAGGCTTTGGCAAAGAGAAATGAAGTCGCAGATCGAGTTAAAGTGGCTTCTAACTTTTCATTAAGCGAGCTCTCAAATCTAGATCCAAAAACTACCCTTATCATTGTAGATATTGAGGGCGCAGAAGACGAGTTACTTAGTACAAATAATGTGCCGTATTTAAAGGATTTTGACTTGATAGTTGAGTCTCATGAGGTTTTAAAACAGGGTTTGACCAACGAGTTGTGTTCGAGATATCACGAAACACACAACCTTCAGCGCATTGAGGATGATGGCCAAAGAGATTTAGCCACTATGCCAAATTGGTTCTTTAAATTATCGCATTTGGATCAATTACTATGTGTTTGGGAATGGCGAGAGGGCGCGACTCCTTGGCTAATAATGAAGTCCAAAAATCGTTGAATTTTAAAAGAATCAATTGGCTTGGAAAGTCATAAGCTATCATCGGTAATCGCTCCGGCGCCAGCTCGGCTGGAAACGCTGTTTGGGACAAGTGTTTTTTGGGCTTCTTCGCAGATTACTCGCCATTTTTTAATGGGATACACGATATCACGAATAATATCGACACTCTTAACAATCTCGAAATTCTCGCACGATAAATATTCATCTTTATGAGTTAATTTTAACGCGATATTTAAAGCGATACTGTCGGATCTAAGCGGAAATCTCAGCTT
>CACITD010000081.1 GCA_902589475.1 uncultured Alphaproteobacteria bacterium
CTTTGATTATCATTTACTACGGAGCAGATATTGAAAAGCGTTTTAGCGGGTTTATCCGCTACAATTGGTTAAGGCAGCTTTTTGTAGAAGCTAATTTATTAGGGCGAGAAGGCTTTATAACAGCTTACGCTATTTTAATTAGCCTTATCATTCATGGTCTTGGCGCGTTGTGCCTTTGGTATCTTACTTTAGCAATCGGCGTTCAAGCTGATTATTTTACGATGTTGGGGATACTTCCAATAATAAGCCTTGTTCAATTGGTTCCAGTTTCTATAGCAGGGTGGGGGGTAAGAGAGGGTACGGTCGTTACGCTTTTTACTATTTTAGGTATCGAGCCCTCATTGGGATTGTTAGTGTCTTTAATCTGGGGAGGCGCGATAGCCATATCGGCGTTGTTATCAGGAGCAATTTGGTTCTTTGGGAAATAGCTGATACCACTTTAACTAACTAATATCTTAAAGAGTTACGAGACGCACTTTTTCGACGACATTGTAGAAAGCGGTATGCCGGATTAACTCTGTATTTCCTAATTTCTTGCCCTTGAAGTTTGATCTGCTTTTCTCAGCAGCATTCTCTCCAAAATTAGGATAATCAAGATACAGAATAAGCCAGAAAGAACTGTGTCGCTTAAGAAGTGCGCCCCAGTTCCTAATCTGTAGATGCTTACCAAAACGCCAAACGATAAAGCGACCGCGAACAGGTGGAATCTTAATTTGCCTTTGAATATTAATGCGAACGCGATTGTTGAAAATGCAACAGCAGCGTCTCCCGATATAAAGGAGCAATTTGTTTCGCATTGATCTGCCGGAAAATAGGCAGGTGAAAATATTTTAGTCCCACCATACTCAATAATGTTTTTTGGTCGGGCTCGCCCAATGAATTCCTTCAATAAACCGTTCACGAGTAGAACAGGCCCTAAAAGAAATGATGAAAATAAAAAGGCCACAATATTAAAACGTCGCTTAATAGGAGATTTTCCAAGAAAAAGTTTGTAAATACAGGCAACTACGAATGCTATAGCAAGGTACTTGATTGAAGGTCTGATCCAGGAGTCAACAAATAGGTGGAGGGATGTATCGCGCAAGAGGAAGTTTCGTTCCGGTTTATAAAAAAGTGCTGATACTGTTATATCAATTTGTGGAAAACCCACAAAAATAAAAGACACAGCCGTTAGAATCGCAGCCACAAGAGTTATTCTGGAAAAATTAAATTTTATTTTCGACATCCAATTTACCCAGGTAAATATTTAGCTAATTTAAATACGTGGAGAGTTCTTACTCTGCCTTTTCCGGTCTGCACCTCTATTTTCTCAAGACGTTCAACCGACAAAAAACGATCTAGGATTGGGTATGGGTTATCCCACTTAGCAACGAGTAAAATTTTGTCCTGTGGCTTGCCGTAATATTTTGCAGCAAGCTCATAATGGTGATTTGGAATGCCATCGTAATCCCATATTAATGGTCTGTATTTTTCTGCCCTCAGCCCATAAATAAGTGAAGCCATGGTCTTCCGGTCGTCTGTCAATAATTTGTGGCCGGGATATTTGTTCATAAACTTCGCTACGTGTTCCGAGGTTTGATCCCATGCTCTTAATTTTCTAAGAGGGTCGCTTTTTAGTGGTGGTTCTATGCCTGGTAGATCTAAAAAGTATATAGCCAAAATAAATAAAACTAGAGAGTGCAGGGCGGTGGAGGCGTAGATTATTAAGTTTTTCCTATTAGAAATTAGCCATCCAGAGACTAGTATCGTCGCTCCAACATAAGCAACGGCTGCCCAATTAGCATTTGCTCGGGAGAGAAAGGCTTGTAGGGTCACAATTAACAATATAGGCAAAATATAACAGAGGAGCCATTTTTCAGTATTTGTAGACTTGCCTCTTAAAAGTTTAATAATGCTTGCTACAAGAACTACGAAGAGCACTGGGCCAAAGACCCCAGCTTGTTCCGCCAAAAAATAAATAGCATTGCTGAAGTTAAATAGATTACCTTTAAGATTAATATTGTCACCAAGGTGAGTGACAGTTGCCCAACCACTATAAAAATTCCAATAAATATTAGGTGCAATAATGGCTAGAGCGATCAGTATTGAAATTAGTCCATGGTAACTTTTTAGAAACCAGCGGTGTTGTTGTATTAAAGTACAGGCTAGGAATGAGCATATTATGAAATAACCCATCGCATATTTGCTCAACAATCCGGCTCCGAGAGCAACACCCAATAAAACAGCCCATAAAAAATGATGTGTTCTTAGAATTTGGAGCAGCGCATACAGCGCAACCGACCAAAAAAACAGTAATGGAACATCGGTCGATATGAGAAAACTTGAAAAAGAGACGGCGGGCAGGGTTAAAAAAATAATTCCTGTCCAAATAAGAGCCTTTCTTCCGAATAGCTCAGTTGCCAGAAGAGCACAAAACAAACTTGTTCCAGCATGAAAAAGGGGAGAAGAGAGCCTTACGGCCCACTCTGAGTTGCCAAAAATAAGAGTGGTGAGGTGGATCGCCCAAGCAATAAGGGGAGGTTTTGTAAAGTAACCCCAATCCAGGTCTTGGCTCCAGCTCCAATATTGAGCCTCGTCTCCGTGCAAGTTTAGTTCTGAGATTAAAAGTAAGATAATCCTAGTTGTGGTGACAATTGCTATAATGATAAGGAGTATGAAAAGATTGTTATGACTTCCTTCGTGAAAACTTTCATTTAGTGGCTTTGCCATAGCTTAAGATACCTAGTGTGATCTCTTCAACCCTGTATTCTTGATAGAGTTTTATATGAAA
>CACITD010000082.1 GCA_902589475.1 uncultured Alphaproteobacteria bacterium
AAGTCAACACCGCTTTTAACCTTATTCTTGTGACTATCTCAATATTTCATAAACATAGAATGAAGTAATTAGAACGCGGTTTTATGTTGTTTCACCAGTGAAAGTAACGAATATGAATAATATAAACTTTGTAGAATTAGCACAATTAATAAGCAGTTTAGCAATGGTCGTTTCTGTTATTTACCTAGCCAAGCAAATTTCTGAAGAGAAGATAGCCAAAAAAATGGAGTTTGGGTTCAACCTAACCGATCGACTTTATCAGCGATATTTTCAATCTACCCAAAACGAAAACTTCACTAAATTTCTTTCTCAGGATTGGAGTAAAGAAAACTTTGATGACCACGAATATTGGCGAATGATGTTGTGGTACAATACATGCCTGGTCGATCTTTTCGATTGCTATGATCAATGGGAGAGCGGGGTTATTCAAAAGCACCACCTAGATATGCGTATGAGAACTATGGCTTCCGGTTTTCTAAAAACGCGTATTGGTCTGAATTGCTGGAATTTTTGGAAACAGAGCAGAAACCAAAATTTTATTGATTGGTTTGAATTGGAAATTTTTGGAGGAAAACCTGACGATGATGATTATGATGTAAACATTACAAATGTTTTCAGGTAGTGGCAGAACTATCTGAGACTTTCAATTTTGAATTACTTCAATAGTTTCTAAAACACGGAACAGATGCTGGGTCACCTATGTTTTTCGAGATGCGAACCTTTTCATGTTTACCATTAGACTTTCCAAAACTCCTTAAACTCAAGCTAGAAGTTGGCGATGTATTACGTGGTAGTTCATATGGAAAAAATTATGGAGCTTGGATAAGCGAATTTGGCCGATTAAATCAGATATGGGAGCTTTGGGCTTACGACAACTTAGCCGATTATGAATATTTCAATAGTAAGTTATTGATTAACAAAGAATGGATAAATGAATATTGTAACTTGGCTACGAACTTGATTACCGACCAAAATATTAGGCTTATGGAATCTCAACTTGATTTAACGACGCCAATTACGAAAGGAAATATCTTTGAATATCGGTATTATTCTTTAAGGAATGGTATGAGAAAAAAAATGGATAGATTTACTTAAAGACGTACTACCAGTTCGCAAGACTTACTCAGAGTTAGTTGGGCTATGGAGCACCATCACACCACAACCAAATGAAGTATCTCACCTTTGGCGATATACTGACCTAAACTCTCGTCAAAAAATTAGAGCAGAACTTGCATGCGATGAAAATTGGGTAAATTTCCAACGAAAAGGTCGACCTTTATTGCGTGAGCTGAACAGCGTAATTCTACGGCCAACCAGTCTGTAATCAGTTGGACAAACGAAAATGATAAGAATGCAGGGGGCATAGCTTTAAAGCTATTTTACTATTTTCTCAAAGGTCTTCTATGTTAACCGACTGAAGGGATAGCCCCTTTTGTATCCATCTCTTGGGGCCGAGTAATACGGCCAACGCGATGTACTCTTGCACTCAACAGCTTGCATCTTCAGCCTTGTTCTCATGCCTTTTGTAGGCGTCTAACACGGCAATATATGAGAGTACGTAAAGTTGACTGTCCTGTCCGACCTTCTTGTAAGCACTGACCGTGTCCTTGAAACCTTGCGAATGTATATCGTCGTATCCAACCATGTCATTCCTCTCTGAGCGAACTTTCTTTATAGTCATATTGTCGATGTGAAATCTACGGAGGAACATATGGTGCCTTTACAAGGTAACGAGAGCCAAATTGCTGAAGGGATAGTAAAAGGTTTCTTTGAAGCTTTGAATGAAAATAATATTGGTAAGTGTAAAGAGACGATACACTTCCCACATTTTAGGGTTCTGAAAACAGGGGAACTAGTCGTATTTGAAGATGCCGATAAGCTTATGGAGTGGTTCTATGGAAAGACGAATTCTGATGATTGGCATCATTCAACCCTAGACAAAATAGAAACGACAATTATCACCTCGGTAAAATTACATACAGTCATGCACCTGACACGTTATAGAGAGGACGATACGATTATAGGTCATTACCAAGCATTATATATTATCACTTATGACGATGATCGCTGGGCTGTAAAAGGCGGGTCTGGTGATGGCTGAAAGCGCAAAAGCTTAAACTGCTATTTCTATCTCTTTCACAAAATAGTTTTCGTTGATTAAATCTCTTTTTTCCAAATCCTTATAACATTCTTGTATTCCCTGATAACTTAGGAAATCTTCGGCGTTCGTCTTAATTCTATGTTTTAAATGCTGAGTTGGTTGTCCATAAGTCGATGCCGCGGCTATCGCATAACCACGTGAATAAATAGCCAACTTTTGCAAGACATAAGACTCTAAACGCATTTTTTCATTCTCATCGAGGCCAACGTATGACTTTCTTCCTTTAACTATCAAGTTTGCCATACTTTCATCCATTTGCTGGTAGTGCATTTTTTCAACTTCAATCGATCGAGCAAGAGTATTTGACAAAAGATGTTGTTGAAGAGTCTTTCTAAGTTCAATTAATACGAGGATTAATGAAACAATAATTGCTATAGCTCCAGCTATTTGTGCTAAAGCACCAAGCTCTAATAAATTCATAAGTTGCTCCGTATAT
>CACITD010000083.1 GCA_902589475.1 uncultured Alphaproteobacteria bacterium
AGAGTGACAGCAATATTCATAAGCTGCGAAATCCGGTTCAGAAATATATGGGATCTCGTTCTGAAACTGTTTTTGCCAAAACGCATAACGCTGTGATGAATTTCGAAAATAGTCCATTAATATGGTTGGAGCATTTGGCTGGGGTAATCTATGTGATAAGAAACCCGCTCGACATGCTAGTTTCCTTTTCTGATCACTATAATTTAACAATTGACGACACTATAGAAGCTATCTCGTCGCCATATCATCGGATAAATTCCACAGAAAAAGGGATTTTCCAAATACTGGGAGGTTGGAGTAACCATTACTACAGTTGGTTCAACGTCGAAAATCTTACCCCTTTATGCCTTCGGTACGAAGATATGATCCAAAATCCCGTAAAATCGTTTGGAAAATTAATGAAGTTTCTAGGATTACCAAAAGACACTCCGCGTTTGAAACGCGCTGTTCGTCATAGCTCCTTTCAAGTGGTTTCCCAACAAGAGAATAAAAAAGGTTTTGCTGAACAGTCCCGAGCCGGACATAAATTTTTCCGGCAAGGAAAGGTAGGTTCTTATCGTCGCGTTCTATCAGATGATCAAATAGCAAAAGTTGTAGACAATCATGGAGAGTTAATGGTTGAAATGGGCTACTTGGACAAGAATGGTATACTTAAGGTTTAATCTAAATAAGGGAGGGCTGCGGATTGAGCTATAAAGAAAAGTTGATAGAGGTACAAGAAGCCATCAACTTGGCTGCCGCCGAAGTAAAGAGAAATACAAAAGACATATCGTTAGTTGCTGTCAGTAAAACTCAACCCATTGAAAAAATAGAGAAGCTAATATCATTAGGGCACAGAGTCTTTGGCGAAAATAGAGTTCAAGAAGCGAAGACAAAGTGGAAGCCGTTAAAATCAAAATATGACGGATTAGAGTTACACCTGATCGGGGCGCTTCAGACAAATAAGGTCAAAGAGGCAGTTGCTCTTTTCGATGTCATAGAAACAGTTGACCGACCAAAACTTGCTGCTGCTCTTTCAAAAGAAATGTCCGAGCAGAAAGTGGAAATACCCTGCTATATTCAGGTGAATACTGGAGAGGAGAAACAAAAGGCTGGTGTGTATCCAGAAGAGACAGCAGATTTTGTTAATTATTGCAGAAATGATCTGGATCTGAACATCATGGGACTTATGTGCATTCCGCCCGCCAATGAAACCCCTGCATTACATTTTGCGTTGCTGACAAATATTGCCAAAGAAACAAACTTAGAAAACCTTAGCATGGGCATGAGTAGTGATTATGACGTGGCCATAAAGCTCGGCGCAACTCATATTCGGCTAGGGACAGCTTTATTTGGTAGCCGAGACACTTAAATTCATCGTTCATATAACTATATTCAATAAATCGTCGTGACTTACCAAAGAAAGCAGTTTTAATAGGTCAGACTTTTTTAGAGCAATGCAGCCCGCCGTTGGATCAAAATTAGGGCGTGCAAGGTGCACAAATATGGCGCTGCCTTTGCCTAAAGTTGGAGGGTTGTCGTTGTATCCTAGTTCGATAATTATATCGTATATGCTGTCCGAACGCCAAAGTGTCTCATGACTATAGGGATAGGGTGTTTTTATCAAAGTGTTATATCCTCTTTCATCACAAGGGTCATCTGACCAACCCATATTTTTAGAAACACGAAGAGTTTGAAGGCTTGTGTCTGGCTGTTGTACGCGGTCTTCACGGTAAAAAACCCGCTGAAGGGGCCATTTCCCGGCTGGGGTACAGAGGTCACCCTCAACTTTATTTTCTGTGATCCCTCCCTTACCTATGCTGCACCGACACTCTAAACCTCTAAAAGAAAGACTAGCATGGTTCGTTTGTGTCTGTTCTACAACAATATCCATATCATCATCCAGACAAGATCTATTCGATTGCATTCAACTGAAAAAAGCCTCTAATTTCGATTCTCATATACAGGTAAAAAGATGTGGCTTTAACTTATCCGTGTCAAAGGCAGATTTAGCGTAATTTATATATACCTTAAAAAAGGTGACCAGTTTTTGCAGCTTTTGTCTTTAAATATTCAGCATTATGCGGGTTAGGCGGAAACGCGTGCTTCACTCTTTCTACAACATCGATCCCAGTTGCGGCCAACTGATCAATTTTGTTAGGATTATTGGTCAACAATTTCACTTTTTGAATTCCAAGCTGTTTTAAAATCTCAGCTGCTGGCGCGTAAATCCTCTCGTCAACCTCAAAACCAATTTGGTGATTAGCCTCTACAGTATCGGAACCTAAGTCCTGTAGATTATAGGCCCGCAATTTGTTCACTAAGCCGATGTCTCGTCCTTCTTGCGCCAAATAGATTAAAACTCCTCCACCATATTCGGAAATAGCTTTTATAGCGCCGCGCAATTGATCGCCGCAGTCGCAGCGTAAACTACCAAGTAAGTCTCCGGTTAGGCATTGAGAGTGAAGCCTTACCAAAACCGCTTGATCGATGTTTA
>CACITD010000084.1 GCA_902589475.1 uncultured Alphaproteobacteria bacterium
TTGGATGTGTTTTTGGCAATGTAGCATCAATAGAGATTTTTGATAACATTTCGCCTTATTTAAATATTCACTTGGGTTGTTTTGGAGCTATTGCCCATAAAAAGTCTAGTAACAGCATTCTTTTGGTTCTTTTAAATTTAGTGAAAGGGCTTGTCGTTAGCCGTTGATTTGTTGTTACAATGAAGAAATAACTTAATTGGATTGTTGTTGGTCGACAACATAGTTAGTCCCTTGGTCAAAGATTAAACCTTGGAGAACCGAGCTTCAGTTTAGTGTTAAGTTATTGATTGGTTTTAATTCTTTTCCAAAATTTTTGCCGCGTATGAGAGGTTAGATGTTTTATAACATTTAATATTTGGCATATGTTAAACCAGAATGAAACAAGTTACATTACTATTGCTGGATAACTCTTTTCGCGAGGGTCATCAGTTAAGCAAATCTAAGATAAAAAGGCTAAGGATTCAATTTTGTGCTTTAAGGTGATACTAAAGATTATTGGAAAATTATAAAAATAATTTAGAAATTTGATGGATGGTATGACGGCTGCAATTTATTTCCACCCAGAGGCTTACTCTACAGACGGTAATGACCTGAAAGGTCGTAACGCCGCGGGGGAGTCTTTTCTAAAAGGGTACCTAAGAAATTCATCATCTAATGAGTTTTTTTGTTATGTGAAAAATTTAAAGGACGCTGAGAATTTTGTTCAACAGGTAAACTACCGAAAAGAACAAAAAGCAAAGGTTATAACATTTGATAGGACACCAGCGTTGACTTTGGCTCAAACACTCTTTTATCCGGGCCCTGACATAGGAGATATATCCTTTCAAAGATCAAATATCGACCCTACCGGTTGGTCAATTTGCGGCATCACCCATACAACTAGCAGCTCACGTGCTATGGATGCAATAGCTTCTTTGATTACATCTGCTGTGGAGCCATGGGATGCTGTCATTTGCACATCTTCCGCCGTAAAAGGTCATGTCAAGAATATTTTAACACAAGAGGCGGAGAGGCTGGATGCCCGATTAGGTATCAAAAAACCGCGACTACCGGAATTACCAATTATCCCCCTTGGAGTTAATACAGAGGACTTTTTATTTTGTGAGACGGATAAGATCCGAGGACGGAATAAATTAAAGATAAAGAGCAATGAAATTGTTATTCTATATATGGGTAGGTTATCGTTTCACGCGAAGGCTCACCCGGCCGCGATGTATTCAGCTCTTGAAAAGGCAGCTAACGACTCGGGTGAGAACTTAACATTGATTGAATGCGGATGGTTTGCAAATGACTATACCGAAGCAGCCTACACTGCTGCATCGAATGAAATTTGTCCAAGCGTGAAAGTAATACGACTGGATGGTAGAAAAAGAGAAAATCGAACGCTTGTCTGGGCCGTTGCAGACATCTTTTGCTCTTTGTCTGACAACATCCAAGAAACTTTTGGTATCACGCCGGTTGAAGCAATGGCATCGGGCATACCCTCAGTAGTTAGCGATTGGAATGGATATAGAGACACCATACGTCATGGCAAAGATGGCTTTCTTATCAAAACGTCAATGCCACAACCGGGACTTGGAGGAGATCTAGCTTTACGGCATGCCATAGGGATAGATAATTATGACTACTATTGTGGATATAATTGTATGCACACTGCCGTAGATATCGAAGAAACGGCATCATTTCTCAGACGTTTGATAGAAAGCGAGGATCTACGGCTCTCAATGGGAAAGCTCGCTAAAGAAAGGGCGCTAAGTACTTATGATTGGGGAGGCATTATTAGTCAGTATGAGGAGCTATGGTCGGAACTAGGGAAAAATCGGTTAAGAGCAAGGAATAGTGATGAAAATCTAAAGAAACCAAAGATCTGGCCAGCAAGAATGGATCCATTTACTAGCTTTGCTCATTACCCTACCTACTCTCTAAATATAAACTCTATTGTGGAGCGCGTTGTTGGCGACGAAGAAGTTGCTATTGAAAAATTAGAGACGTTTTGTCAATTAGAAATAATTAAATTTTCTGAGGATATTCTTTTATCAAAAGAAACAATGGAAGAAATGCTGAAGAATATAGAGCCCAATGGATCAAGGGTTGGGGAGATAGTAAACATAAACCGCGGTGATGCTGCGTTAAGACTAAGAGCAGTCAGCTTTCTTCACAAGCTTGGTCTAATCAGAGTAACACATCGATAAATCAGAAAAGATAATAGTAAAAGGGTGTTAGTAATTTGCTTGAGTAAAAACTATTGAATATCATTTTTCTGTTACGTCTAACTCTTGCATGCATTGAGAGCTAGCCTTGGGGGCTACGAGGGTTTAACTTGAAATTGCGGTTGCCTGAAGCGTGTGGCACTTTTGATTCCGTGTCTTATTTTGCGTTAACTATTACTACGAGTACTCCCTTTGTGCGCAGACTTGACGAAAATGCAAATTC
>CACITD010000085.1 GCA_902589475.1 uncultured Alphaproteobacteria bacterium
TTAGTGCTGTTAAAGCAGTACCACTATTTCTAATTCCAAAAATAGCAGCTTTACTGATTATTTGGAATTTTTCCAATCCTTATTGGGCTTGGCCATATCTTCTACTTCTCGGCTTGAATGTAGGCATGATGTATACAGGAATAACTGCTTTATGGGCAGAATTGTATGGCCCCAAACACCTTGGTAGCATCCGTTCTTTCGTAGTGGCCATCACCGTCTTAGCTTCTGCCCTTGGCCCACCATGCATGGGATTTTTAATCGACTGTAACATATCAGTTGAAACGATTTGCTTTATATTTGCCTCCTATTGCACAGGTGCTGCCGTTTTAATAAAAATTGGTCTCGCAAACGTTAAATATCAATAACACTAATCATTCTGCTAGTTTTAAAATTTCAAGAACATCCGAAGGACAATTGATCTTCCTTGGGTTATGGGGGACCCACGGCGTCCCCATAGCCTTTTCCGCGATCGATGCAAAGTCTTTTGCGTTAATATCAACATCAGAGAGTCGAGTTGGCATGCCCAAGTCTTGAATTAACTTCTCTAATAGCTGGCTCGCAGATGTCTCAGGACTGCCCATGGCTTGGGAAACTCTAACTTGCCGGGAATAGTTCGCTTTTTCATTCCACCGCATAACTGCTGGCAATATAATGCAGGATGTGTGGCCGTGGGGAATATCGAAGGCAGCCCCAAGAACATAACCTATGCCATGACTAGCACCCATCGGAACCCCGCTAGCAAGGGGAGCCATTGACATCCATGTGCCCAGTTGACAGTTCAAACGTGCTCCTAAATCACTGGGATTGTTTTTTACTGATACTAATCCAGAAGATAATAAGGATAATCCCTG
This sequence comes from uncultured Alphaproteobacteria bacterium, assembly GCA_902589475.1. Lineage (GTDB taxonomy): Bacteria > Pseudomonadota > Alphaproteobacteria > Thalassobaculales > Thalassobaculaceae. The sequence continues at coordinate 852 of CACITD010000085.1, forward strand.
AATTGCTTGCGCATCACCATAGGGATGGGAGAGCATCGAACAAATTCCCTCAACGCAATGATCTACCGCCCGAATTCCAGTTGACAAAAACAACCATTCGGGTGTGTGAATTGTGGGAGCTGGATCAAGGATAACGACTTTAGGCATGATACCAGGGTGCCTAAATAATTCTTTTGTTTTAGAAGACTCGTCTGTTACGCCAGAAATTGCACTGAATTCACCACCCGATAGAGTGGTTGGTATTGTAATTTGTGGAATTGACGGGCCAATTAGTGTACCGCCGTCTACACTGTTACCATTACGCAGCTCATCGAGCTTGCTTACTTCGGTTATATTATTTGAAATACAAAGTGCAATAGCCTTGGCAGCATCTGTTAAAGACCCGCCACCAAATGTAACGATCAGGTCTGCTTTTTTTTCCATTGCCAGTTTTGTTGCCGTGATGACATCCTTCCGCGGTGTATGCGGAGACATATCGAAAAATTCACCAACGCATTTATTTCCAAGGCTTCTGCGGATTTTGTCTATTTCATCTGTATTGCGGTTTAAAGTACCACTAGCTAATAGAAAAACACGATTGGCATCGTAATTCTTTATTTCTTCTAGCAATGCTTCATTAGCAGGACGGCCAAAAGTTACTGCGTCCATCCGTCCGAAAGCTACTCTACCTTTTAATTCCAATGGATACCTCCGGCTTAAATTTTTTATTTTTGAAATAGAATACTATAAGAAAATGTTATAGATCGAAGTCCCAATTCAAAAACAACTAAAAACAGAATAAACAAGAGCAAGTGGTATGCAATTAATATAAAGTCATGTAATAAAGCGCAAATCAACTTCAGTCCGACGTTTATTCAACGGTTTAAGAACCCGAACATTCGGCATTTCAAGCAACTGTTTTATATCAGTCATAGAATTCACACACCCCAAGCCTCGTTTATCTATATCTCTATCGAGGCCAACGCTTTCTAACCAAACAATCTTAAGATTATTAACAGACGTCAGATCGCATGCTTCTTCGATTATAATGAGATACTCATTAAAAGAAATATTTGGAGTCGTTTCTAAACCCTGAAATAAATTTCTTCTCCAATTATTCATTTTGGTTCGCCATTCACCCGTTCCCCCGGGGCCTGCCTTGTTTGTGTAGGCATCACTTTTGAAGAACTCTGGTCCGTCAACATGGTGCAGGGCTACGAAAGGTGCCTTTGTATCGGTCATGCACTCGAACCTCTGCGTTGCATGAAATCCAGGGAATGTTAGAAGCATATTTGTATGCGCTTCATACCAATTATCCCAATCTTTACGCCTATCTTTATCAATTAAATTCATCTCAACCATGTAGATCATGAATAGCCTCGCATATTAATAGTCGCATTGGGAGCTCAACAACCCAGTTTTGACTTTAGAAGCTATTAAATCCAAACAAAACTTTTATTTTATCCCGAGACTTGTTTAGTTAAACTAGCCAGCTATAATTTTAAATTGTTAGTCAACCAAATACATAGCGAAAAC
>CACITD010000086.1 GCA_902589475.1 uncultured Alphaproteobacteria bacterium
TTAAAATTGCCTGGGATCGGTCCGTACACAGCTGCCGCTATGGCAGCCATAGCTTTTGGGAAAGACGCAACGCCTGTTGATGGAAACGTCGAGAGGGTCATTGCACGCGTATATCGGATCAAGACCCCTATCAAAGAAAATAAATTGATCATTAAATCATTAGCCTCACAGAATACCCCAAAAGCTAGAACCGGTGATTACGCTCAAGCAGTGATGGACTTAGGCGCCACGGTTTGTACTCCGCGACGACCGCTCTGCTTTACTTGTCCGTTGACAGAATTATGCGGGGCTTTTCTACACGAGGAAACACATGCCATCCCGATTAGCAAAAAACAAAAAAAAGCACCCAAAAGAGAAGGAACAGCCTATGTGATTATAAACACTGCCAATGAAATCCTACTTTATCGTCGAGCTGAAAGAGGTCTCTTGGGGGGCATGCTTGAAGTTCCTTCTGTAGGTTGGGAACAAGACGAACGACATAATGAATTAGTTAGAAAATTAACCATGTGTAGACCGCATTCCAAAGCCATAACGGGAACAGTTGAGCATGTTTTTACTCATTTCAAACTGGTTTTAAGGGTTGTAGTTATGCGCGTCGAGAAAAATGATTGGCTTGCTCGTCTGCATTGGTATTCATTAGATAAAATAGAAAGTGTGGGCTTACCTAAACTCATGCTTAAAGTGGTAAAACATTTTCTTTCAAGTGCAGACAATAGCAACAATACTAAGTAAATTAAAGGCGGTCCAAGTACTGCGTGTACCAATCAAAATCTACAAGGTCTACATATGCTTTGATAAGAGATTCTGTTATTGGTCCAGGGCAAGAAGAGACAAACGGCATGCGACCATTTATACTTTGGACGGGGCAAATACAAAAGCTAGTTGAAGTTATAAAGATTTCGTCCGCATTATAGGCATCAAATAAGTCCAGATTCTTTTCTTCAACCTCTAGTCCTAACTCCTCACATAACTGCATTGTCACCTGCCTGCTTACGCCGGGCAGAACATATTGCTCCCTAGGCGTTGCCAGTTTATTGTCTTTGACAATAAAAATGTTGCTGCCTTTTCCTTCTGAAAGATTGCCCTGCGTATCTAATAAAAAAGACAGTGCATCAGGATTTTGAGCCGCAACCTCCAGGTCCCCCATGACAAAATTTATATAGTTATGGGTTTTTGCACGAGGGCTTACCATCTCAGGTGCGACCCGCCGAACGGATGGTGTTATTAACTGGATACCATCGCGATAAAATTTTGCTCGCGAGGACAATGGCAAAGGACTACATTCGACGATTACCGTAGCATCAGGCCAATCGGGCCAGGCTGTTTTGTCGTCATTTGATAGCCCTCTCGTTACCCTCTGTGTAACCCAGTAATCTTCCTTTTCGTCTAAAAGCGGTAAGTTGCGATTAACGACCTCCTCCGTAATGGTTTGAAAGTCCTCCATACTATGGCCGGGGTCCAAATCCATATACTTTAGAGTGCGCTCAAATCTCTCCAAATGTTCTTTTAGCCTAAATATTTTGTGTCCAAATGTCCTTGTAGTATCAAAAACACCATCGCCATATTTAAAGCCTTGGTCCTTAATAGGAATAGTAGCTTCGTCTTCAGGTACGAACTTGCCGTTCAAATAGACGATACGTTGATTGGGAAGAGACATCCGCTATTGCTCCACGAAATTGTTTTGCCAAATAATAAAATCTGTACAGAGTCGTACGATATTATTACACAAACCTCGATAAACTCTAGTTAGTTTTTTGTCCTAGCGCGTAGGAGAAAAACAAACGGTATTGCACCAAAGGCTATTACGACTAAGAATACAAAGTCGTTCAGGAAGGCAACCATCTGCGCTTCAATCATTACAATTGTCTCTAAATTTCGTAAATCAGCCATGGATTTTAAATCAAATTGTTGTCCGCTTACTATTGAATTCAATGTCGATCTAAATTCAGTAATTTGTGCTCTCATTTCAATATAATTTGCTTGCGTCGATCGAACCAGTATAGAGACAACAACAGACGTGCCCATGCTAGCTCCTATGGCTCGTATAAGCGAAAAAAGTGACGCGGCTTCAACACGATAAATTGGTTCAAGCGTAGAGAATGTCACGGTCGTTAAAGCAACCCACATCATCCCCATTCCGAAACCATTTACTATCGTAATATAAATAACCTCTTGCATATTTACATCAGCCGTCCATTGGGTCATCCAAACATTACTTACGCCAACGCAAATTAACCC
>CACITD010000087.1 GCA_902589475.1 uncultured Alphaproteobacteria bacterium
CTTGTAGTCCACTTTTATTGAAAGGGCTGATGAGAGATTTTTGTTCAGTAGGTTCTCAAGTTTGTTTCTTTGGTCAACTGCTTCCAATTTATCCGAAAAATTTTTTGAGCCCTCCAATATCGAAATTGTACTGGGAATAAGCAGCACCATGGTTAGCGACAAAATTGTTAAAGAAATCAAAAGTTCAAGGAGAGTAAAACCTTGATCGCAGTCTCGTTTCATTTAGAGGCCTGTTTTCTTGAACTACGAACTGTTTTGAACTCATAAATCGTATTGGCATTAAAAACTAGAGCTTTTAGGTCAAGCAGTTGTAAGTCTGTTTTTGATATTAATTGAGCAGTATAAGGCTGGTATCGTTCGGTTATTATAAGCTTCCAAGACCAATCAGAATTTAATTCGCCGTTTTCGGTTCCTGGTTTGAGGGGATATTCAACCCCAGCGCTACTAAAAATAGTTTTTGCTAAGTTTGCAGCGATAGTGGCATCTTCCGCTCTTTTGACCTGTGCAGCGCTGTTGCGCCCGATTTGCAATAGCGCCAGCAGAATCATAGCTATAATTGTTAGCCCTACCAAGCTCTCCAGCAGTGAAAAGCCATGATCTTTTTTCATTGCAGAATGATGTCGGAGTTCTCTGAGGATCCCCCGGGAAGTCCGTCAGCACCGTAGCTCTTTAGACTGTAGGGTTTGCCTTTATTTCCGGGAGTGGTGTAGACATAACCCCCCCCCCATGGATCTTTTGGCACTTCGTTGGATTTTAAGTAAGGACCACTCCAGCGATCTAAACCTTCTGGTTGTTCTATTAATATTTTCAAGCCTTCCTCTTCATTTGGATAGCGTCCAACATCGAGGTTAAATAAATCTAGTGAGAGTCCTATATTTTCTAACTGGACGCGAGCTACGTCACTTTTTGCGTTACCTAACATTTTCATCACTTGTGGTCCTGCGATTGTAGTCAGCAAGCCTATTATGACAAGAACGACAAGTAATTCCAGAAGTGTGAAGCCAGATTGTGTTTTTTCTGATCGAAGATTTTTTTCTTTGCTAGAGCACATTGTGGTCATCTCATAGAAAGCTAGCGTTCAAACTCATTGTAACGGATATTAGAGCAAAAATAATTAAGGCTATAACGCATCCAGCAAAAAGTATCACGGCAGGTTCGACTAAAGACATTATTGATTTCACTTTTCTTGCATTATCTGCAGTTAGGAAGTCTGCTGCTTTATCTAACATGATATCGTAGCTGCCTGTATCTCCGCCCGTACGTGAAAGCTGAATTGCAGCATCAGGGAAAAGACCAGTTTCAGCCATTGCGTCTGTTAAATTAACGCCTTTTTCCACTTGATCAGCCAACGCTTTTCCTCGTTCTTGCATTTTATTAAATGAATAAAGGTCAGCACATAAACGCAGCGCGTCCTGTATTGGAATATCATGTCGTAATAATAAAGCTAAACTGCGGCACCATTTCCCCACTTCAGTTGAATTGGTGAGAGGCCCAAAAATAGGCATGCTTAACAGTAAACTTTGGCGGAAAGTTAATCCTACCGGACTTAAAATTAGTAACAGAACTATTAAAATAAAGCCTCCCAAAATCATGCCATATTCTGTCAAAAAATTGGCCAATGAGAAAACGAAGTTACTAATTAGGGAAAGCTCAATCTCATTCTGGCTTGCGATCGTTTCAAATCTAGGGACAACGAAAGTAAATAGAAATATTGTTGAGGCGAATGCCGAAACGGCGAGTATGCAAGGATATACAAAAGCAGTTTTTATCTGTTCAGATAGATCACCCTTTTTCCTATGGTGATTATACAATTGACTAAATCCCTCCGCAAGTTTACCGGTTTGCCAGCAAGACTTAATCAACGCTTTATCAAAGGCGTCGAAAAATTTTGCCTCGCGATCAAGAATTTCAGGTAAAGTGCTCCCTTTTTCCAGTTCCCCTGCTACTTTAGTAGAAAAGCTTGAAAAAAGTTTTGAGGTTGAATCTCTGCCAATACTTCTAAAACTTCTCTCTATAGATACACCTGCGTCGAGCAATAAATTCAGCTGTTGCAAAAATAAGATTAACTGTCCACTTTCACTTGATCTCATGGGCATGAGGTCTGCCTTATTTAAATAATATTTAATTGGCTTGTAATTTCTTCGGCACTGGTTTTCAGGCTAATTATG
>CACITD010000088.1 GCA_902589475.1 uncultured Alphaproteobacteria bacterium
TTTCTACAACAAGAGGCTTTATGCCTGGATTTTAGGATAAATTAATTGAAATTTGATCACCTCAAACTTACGGGATTTAAATCCTTTGTTGATCCAACAGAATTAGATATTTCAAATGGTTTGACAGGGGTTGTCGGTCCGAATGGTTGCGGTAAATCGAATCTAGTTGAAGCACTGCGTTGGGTGATGGGGGAAACATCGGCAAAACAAATGCGTGGTGGTGAAATGGACGATGTTATCTTTAATGGAGCTAACAGCCGTCCGGCTAGAAATGTTGCAGAGGTTACTTTATCTGTTGATAACTCGGATTGGAAAGCGCCTGCGGGATTAAACGATTCTGAACAATTGAGTGTCGCGAGACGGATAGAACGTACAAAAGGTTCTAACTACCGGGTAAATGGTAGAGACGTAAGGAGCAGAGACGTCCAATTACTTTTTGCAGATGCTGGAACTGGTGCTAGATCGGCGGGCATTGTAAATCAGGGCAGAGTAGGTTCATTAATAAATGCTAAACCTGCTGATCGACGTATCCTACTCGAAGAGGCCGCAAATATTCGAGGGTTGCATACAAGAAGACATGAGGCAGAACTGCGACTTAAGGCGGCAGAAACCAATCTGGAGCGTTTGGAGGACATTCTTGGTTCTATAAAAGATCAACTGCGGGGCCTCCTAAAGCAAGCAAAGCAAGCAAAGCGATATCGAACGATTAATGATCAAATAAGGAAGTCAGAGTCTGTGCTTTTTCATAAAAAGTGGTTCGAAGGTGTGGAAAAAAAGACTCAGGCCCTAGAGACTATGGCCGAAGCCGAAAAAAAAGTTCAAGAGGCCACACAGGTTTCTGCTTCTTTTTCACGGCAACGGGTTGAAGCAGCAGAAATACTTCCAATTCTACGACAGGATGAAGTAGAAACAGCTGCAGCCCTTCAACGCCTCAATATTGAATTAAAGGAATTGCACAACGAGTTGGAAAGGTTAGAGGGAGCAAAGGATGCTGCGATCCAACGGCTGGATCAAATTGCGCAAGATATCAAAAGAGAACAAACCCTAGCTAGTGAAGCTAAACTCACGGTGGACACGCTAAGTAAAGAACAACTTGAAATTAGCGAAAGTATTGAGAATGTGGCCGTGAGAGAGAAGGTTATCACAGAGGAAGTAACTGTTCTTAATGCACAAACCCAAAGCTTAGAGAGCCAGTTCTCGACGGTGATGGAAAAATTAGCCGCGAATCAGGCAAACATTGTCTCACTAGAAGGACAAATAGATCGAACCAATGAGAGAAAAAATAAAATAAAAACTGAAATCAATGAAATAGAAGAGAAGTTGCTTGAATTTGATAAAAGAGACGCTGTAGATGAGGGGATTAACGAACTAAGGATAAATGTTGAAGGAGCGGAGGCTAAAGCAAAGGAAGCTACAATAAAGTTAGAAGAGCTTGGCCAGGCGCGTGCGGATCAAGCGGTAAGGGTAGAGGAAAAACACCTAGAAAGAAGAGAGTTAAATTCAAAACTTATTGCCTTGGAAACTGAGGCAAACTCTTTAGAAGTGCTATTGGCGGATATAGAACATGATGAGCAAATACCTGTTTTGGATCAAATTCATGTCGAGAAAGGATACGAAAAGGCGCTTGCTTCAGCTCTTGGTGACGATTTAACCGCACCACTTCAACAAGAAAAAACAACTGCCTTTAAACGGTACTGGTCTCGTTTGGTTGGTGAAAAATCTGGTCCAGAGCTACCGCAAGGGGCAATTTCCTTGGACAGTCATGTTAAAGCACCTTCAGAATTAAATGCCATATTAATGCAAGTTGGTGTCGTGGAAAACGAGGAGATTGCAGAAAAAATGCGTGGATCCCTTGCACATGGTCAGATGTTAACCACGATGAATGGTGGGCTTTGGCGTTGGGATGGTTTCGTAGTTCGGGGTGAAATTAACAATCAATCGAGTGTACGATTAACTCAGGCGGCTCGTCTCCGAGAAGTTTCAGCTGAAGTAAATGATCTCAAATGTAAAAAAGAAGAAATAGAACTTAGCTGTGAAGCTAACGATAAAAAGCTACAAGAATTGGATATTGAAAGTCATACAGCGAGAACAAACTACAAAGAGGCATTTGAAAACTTGGACAGAGCCCGTAAGGCGTTTATTGATAGTCAACAATTAGAATT
>CACITD010000089.1 GCA_902589475.1 uncultured Alphaproteobacteria bacterium
CCAGATTTTAAATCTACAGCTAAGCTTCGTTTTCCGCGATGTACTGTAACTGAATGAGCTGTTTGATCTCCTACGGGCTTGCCTAGTTGTCGGCTCCAGCATCCATAGCCGGGAGGCTCTAGTTTTACGACGTCAGCCCCGTTCCTCGCAAAATGCATTGCGCAATATGGTCCAGCTATACCTTGACTTAGGTCAAGTACTTTCACTCCTTCATATGGAAGATCATCATCCATTATGTGTTACACCTTCAAAGAAAAAAACGTACATCATTGTCAATATAAGGTTGTAACCCAAATAGTAACAGGCAAATTTTTGAGGCTCTGATTCCAACATTTGTTGTTAGTAATTTATCAAGGGATCCAACTAATCAAGGTAAGCGTAAGTAAACTATGGAGTAAAGGAATGAAAATAGTTTTTGTATTGGTGGGGCTTCTCAGTACACCACTTCTCCTCTCTAGTGCGCTGGCCGAAATCTGCGGCCCAGACCATGAACATGAAGAAGATAAGCGAAAACAAGATAAATAGGCCTCAGTATAGGTTTGCTTTTAAGTTAGAAATAATGATCCGAGTATTCTTATTCAATACGGTAATTGTTTAGAGAATGGCTTGGGCGACTGGCGCTCTTTCAAATTTATTTAATACCAATATTTGTGTTCGCACTACATGGCTTTGGGTGAAAGCATAAGAAGAGACCAAATAGATAACGCGACAACTGTCAAAAGGCATCCAGCCATAAAAAGGTTTATCAACCGCTGAGTATTATTTGATAAATTAAGAGTGTTGAGTTTCACCCCAGAATAAAGCCAAACGAAATGTGTTGGTATCCACACCAAATTAAAAATTATTAATTTTAGTGTCGTTTCTAAAGCAAAACTATTTGGATAGAAGGCGAAGCCAGTGAATAGGGTAGTATTAACAGCATAAGCTTTAGGATTGATTAAAGCCAAAGTCAGTCCAGCTAGGAATCCAGGTCCTGTGGACCGGATAAAGGCAATTTTTGTCCCCGCTAGTCCGATCCGGAGTGCGAGGTATCCCAGATAAGCGGCAGACGCAAATAATAAGACTGTCCTAATCAACGGCTCGGCCAGAATAATAGCCGCGACACCTGAAATAACGGCTAATCCGCCTAGGTTGGTGCCCAAACATAGTCCTGCTATATAAAACAGGCCTCGGTGCCAACCGAAAGCAGCTCCTACCCCGGCTGTGGACAATACTCCTGGGCCTGGCGTGATAATTAATAAGAAAACCGCCAACCCAAATGAAATCATGAAATCGAGTGTCCTGTTAAAAACTGCTAAAGGGAAGGACCCTAGAGCGATAGTCGCGACAACGCGTTAGAATAACTTGGTGCCATAAGGTGTTAAGGTATGGCTTTTTTGTTTAGGCACGTTAACGGCTTTTTTAGTACCATCTAATCAAGCCAATAACTGCAGATATTGCATAGAAAAACTGGAGCATCAAGAAGGCCCATCGGCGATCTATTACGGCCCATAATGCGAATAGCCCCGATGATAAAAGTAATAAGCTGAAACCTAAAACTTCATTCCCAGTGTTGGAAGCGACCAGAAGAGCGTACACAATGGCAAGAATAGAGCCCGTGACTTCAAATATACTGGTTAGTTTGCGTTTAGAACTCATCATTTATTTATTATCCATTGTCCATTATGCACGCCAGCCCTACGACTCTAAGAATATAGTTAAGTGACGAAGGCTATGTATCCTTATACTTGCTGACTGCCACCGTTAACATTTACGTTTTGAATTTTATATCCATCTTTTGAGACCAGGAAAACCGAGATATGCATATTGCCAATCTGTCTTATCTTTTGAAAGGCTCGGATCGTGCCGTTAAAGCACTGAAAATGTTCTCTGGAATCCAAAAAAACTTCACAAATGCCTTTGCTAAATAATTATATCACCTAGACTTATATGCATCTTTTCAGATGGCGAGGGCGCGTTGTCGATGAGGGGCAAGCAATTCCTTGCTTGGCGAGGGAGATCTTCTATATTAAGAAATTGGATGTATTAGTTGGAGTTAACCTATGAGTGTTTTAGCACGTTTTTCACCACCTTCGATGACTGCTGAGAAATATGATGAATTAGTATACTTACTTTATTCGAAAGGGGTGCA
>CACITD010000090.1 GCA_902589475.1 uncultured Alphaproteobacteria bacterium
GATATGCAGCTGCCATGCAGTCGGTACGATTTTCTCAGAAACTAGATGCTCATAACATTGGATACAGCCCTGATATTTGAAGAACTCTTTAATCCTCTTGTAATGGAATTGTGGTGCAGAGGATACTAGGCCCGTGCTTAGGCTGAAAGAAAACATCCTGACACGTTCATCAATATAATATTCAAACTTCTGTTTTTCTGTGTCGTCTAAGGCCTCATAATCCTCACGTCCTTTTTGAACAAGAGCAAAGTTTTCTTCTTCAAACCAGTACCTCATAAATTGACTGATTTGTTGATCTCTAGAAGCAATATTGGCTGCCCTTGCTTGGGCTGCATTATTTTTCAGTTCGATGACGACAAAGACTAGGGTCAATAGTATCGACACTGCGCCAACAATTGTTGCTATTTCTGCTAGAAATGCAGTCTCCATTTACACCTCCCAATGTAAAACTACTAAAGAATTTTATTATTTATGATGAGGAAAATATTTGCAAAATCAGTCTATCATCATTTTCTGGAGCCAGTCCGATAGATTCAGTAGGGGAACTCCCTCACCATAACTCTCTCCAACATCACTAGACGACCATCCTCCAATTCGGTCAATTACTTCTTTAGAACATTCAACCGCTCTCAATCGATCTCTCATAGAATGTCTGAATGAATGCACAACACAACCTTCAGGTGCATGAGTGCGAAGCCACTTATTTAAAGCTGCAGTTGCTGAGTTAGGATTATGAGATTGTTCATTGAATTGTCTAGGAAAATCAAACGAAGCGGCAGCCCTATAAATCATTTGGATAAACGATTTCGATATTAGATATGCCTCAATTATTTATCGCATAACGATCCAAGGCCGCTTCGTCCCATTCGATACCAGCACCTGCTTTATTCGGAACTATGACATTACCGTCTTTAACAATAAAAGGGTCCTTTAGGATCGGCTCAAGCCAATCTGTCCATTCCAACCAACCGCGATTTGGCGTTGCTAACATCAAATGTGAAGAAATTTCTGGCATCAAATGACTAGAAACAGCCATGCTATATTGCTCCGCTATTGCTACTGCTCGCATCCACCCCGTAACACCGCCAATCCGCATTAAATCGGGCATTACCATATCACAAGCCTGTGCTTTCAGTGCCTCGTGCATGTCCCGAGGGCCGTTAAAGTTTTCGCCAAGCATTATCGGTGTTCGCATTTTCTGCGATAAACGTGCACATCCAGCTAAGTCGCTATAAACGAGGGGTTCTTCAAACCAATGCAAGCCGATATCGTCAAGCGCCCGCAATCTATTTACAGCCTCGCTGTATGTTAGACTCTGATTGAAATCAGACATTACGATGGTATCAGGAACAGCGTTTATAACATTTTGCGCAGCGCAAATATCTTCATTTGTTGTTTCTCGACCAAGACGCATCTTAATTGCAGAAAAATTGAACTCATCGCGCAACTCAATCGCCTCGTCTCCAAGTTCATCCAAAGGAATCCGCCAAAGGCCGCAGGAATTATATGACTTAACAGGAGAAATTTCTGAGCCAAGGGCGACTGCAAGTGGTACATCTTGGGCCTTTGAAAAAGCATCCCACAACGCTATATCGAGTCCAGCGAGCGCACTGAGCCCTACACCATTTTGCCCAATTGTTAAAATACTACGCATACTTTCGTCAAAGATTTTAGTCGGTGCAATAGTACGCCCCACATATGCTTCCCCAAGCATTTCAATAATTCTTACATGAGCGGCTACGCCTGAAGCAAGATACGGACAAATATAACCGTGTCCGCGAACTTCTCCTTCAGTCTCTATATCAACGACGACTGCCACCCAATGCGTAAACTTATGGCGAGCCATTAATGGGCGCTTCATCGGAATGGTTACGGGTCTTGCTGTTACCTTGCGAATAATCAAGTCTTTTGTTCTCATTTAATGCTCTCCGCTTAAATAAGGGCTTACTCATTGAAATATACGCATGAATTATCTGCGTATATTTTACTGGGTAAAAACTAATGTACAATCATTCAGATAAATATCTAACTCCATCAAATGGTATCTACTATTTTATCAGACGAGTTCCGACTGATTTAAGTGATCAATAC
>CACITD010000091.1 GCA_902589475.1 uncultured Alphaproteobacteria bacterium
TGGAAACGATGGGGAGCTATTTTTGTCGGCTTCTTCGGCGTCATTATAATAATGCAACCTACTAGCGACGCATTTAAAATCGCAGCTATTGCACCACTGGGAGCAGCCGCTTTCGGGGCGGAGCTATAAGTGGATCCGAAAATTCACTATCGATTCTTTTTACTAGCATGCTCATGATAACCATTGCCGGTTTTTTAACTTATCCTCTCGGCTGGTCAGCAGTAAATCCTAGTCATATATGGATTTTTATCGCGTCGAGTTTATTGGTCGGTCTAGCTCAATACCTTATGATTGAGGCGTTCCGTTTAGGCGAGGTTGCACTAATTTCGCCCTTTAAATACTCAAGTCTGTTATGGGCAACCCTAATTGGCCTGGTGGTTTGGGATGACTTACCCAGTAAACATGTTGTTTTAGGTGCATTTATTTTGATACTGAGTGGAATATATTTATTAAGAAACGAAGTAACTAGTGGAGGTAAAAATAGATAACTCTTTTAAGCCAAAATATTCAGACCTACTAGACGGGTTAAAACCATTTAAAGATGGCTTCACATTAGCAAATTTAGGACCTCTTCCCGATAATTTTCCAGACAAGGGTTTAGGCGAAAAAAAAGTATTGGATTACCTTGCCCCGATCGCTATTGGAGAAGCAACAAAATTAGATGACCCACTCGCTTTTGCTCACATGGACCCCCCTACTCCTTGGATAACTTGGATAATGGCACTTTGGAATGCTTCGCTTAATCAAAATCTTCTTCATCCAGCAATTTCACCTGTCGCTCGCGATTTTGAAACAAAGGCCATAGACTGGTTGTGCCCTTATTTTGGCATGAACGGAGGGCATCTCACTCCAGGATCAACGCTTTCTAATCTAACTGCATTGTGGGTAGCCAGAGATTTGAAAGGAGTAAAAAAAATTGTAGTTTCAGAGGAAGCACATATATCTATGAAAAAATCGGCTAATATTCTTGGATTAGAGTTTGAAACTGTTCCTTGCAATCATGATAGCAGTATAAATATCGATCTTTTACCACCAGACCTCAGTAACTCGTGCTTAGTACTCACCGCTGGCACAACGGCTGCAGGTGCTATTGATAATTTAAACATCGCCAATAACGCTGCTTGGGTACACGTTGACGCTGCTTGGGCGGGACCACTTCGCATTTCCCAAAAACACGGATATTTGTTGAACGGAGTAGAAAAGGCGGATTCTATCTCTATTTCTGGCCACAAATGGATTTTTCAACCTAAAGATTCCAGCATTTTGTTATTTAAAAATACGGCGGAGGCTAATCAAAGCATTAGTATGAGTGCGGGATATCTATCAAGCTCCAACATAGGCATTATGGGATCGAGAGGCGCTATTGGACTTCCACTATTAGCAACTTTAATGGCATGGGGTAAGGAGGGCTTAGCTAAAAGGCTTGATGGCTGCATGACGCTTTCCGATGAACTGCATTCACACCTCTTAGAAACGGGCGTGCACATTTTTGCAAAACCTACATCAGGCGTGATCCTATGGCGACCTAAGGACCCATATTCAGCAGATGAGATATTCTTGAGGCTTCCTGCCGGCAGTGCCTCCTTGACAACGATAAGTGGTGAAAGATGGATACGGCACGTGGCAGCTAATCCCAACATGGAAATTGATCTTCTATGTTCGGAAATTACAGCGGCATTCGGATATTAAGGAAATAAACCATTATTCTACAGAGTAATGTTCCACAAAGTCATTGTTAATAGTGATTCCCAAACCGGGTCTATCCGATATTTCTACATAACCGTCCGTACACTTTGGTGCCTCTGGCGAGAGTTCAAATAGCATAGGATTAGCCCCCAAAGAATATTCGATTATAAAGGCTGCTGGAACAGCAGCGCATAAATGTAAGCCCGCAGCGAACATTAAAGCACCTCCCCATAAATGCGGCGCTAAGCGTATTTGATATGCGCTGGCTATAGCTGCAATTCTCACCGCCTCGGTTATTCCACCACAAATTGCCAAATCTGGCTGGAATATATCTGCGGCCCTTAATTCAGCTAAATCCCTGAATGAAAAACGCGTTGCCTCATTTTCCCCAGTG
>CACITD010000092.1 GCA_902589475.1 uncultured Alphaproteobacteria bacterium
ACAGCTAAAATTGCAACTGCCTGCTTTCCAGGAAGAACTTTTTTTTCATTAGGTCCGTGACCCTGTACTTCAGCAGAGGGGCTTTCAACTCTCAATAACTCTGCAGAGACTAAAAATTTTTCATTATTGTCAAAACTTAACTCTAATACTTTACCGTTTTCACAAACATTTATTTCCAGGGGCCACGGATCATATTCTCTGTTTTCATTCATTGTAACTAAACTATCTGCGCGTTAAACTCAAAAGACATGTCACTTAAACTCATCCAATTGGCGCGCTTCGTCTATTAAAAGAATTGGAACACCATTTCTAATCGGAAATGCCAAACCAGCACTTTTACTTATCAGTTCGTTTGCTTTCTTGTCATAAATAAGCGGGGTCTTGGATAGCGGGCACACCAATACATCAAGGAGCTTAGGGTCAACCTCGTTTTGCTCTCTATTAGGAACCTTGCCTGGCGACTTAGAAAAACTTTCATCGTTAGTGTCGGGCATCGCCAACCTCGCTTGTCTCATGGGTAGAAATCTCTAATAAAGAAATTATAGTTTCTGCTCTTTCCTCTATATCTTTTGCCATCAACAAGGCTTGCTGTTCTGGAGGATCAAATGGACATATCATCGCCAACGTAGTAACTAATCGAGCATCGTCCATTTTGTTTATAGTTTCCCAATCAGCATCGATCGCTTTTTTCTCAAAATACCTTTTTAACGCCATCAAAAGACGTTCTTTATTGAATTCAAAGTTTTTTTCATCCAAATAATCTGTTTTGTATGGGCTCCAGTCGGGCACCACTCTCCTATATCCGCGAGAAGTTGAGATTTCTTCCCCTACATCGAACCTTACCAAACCAGATAAGGTGATAAGGTATCTCTTATCATCCGTCTCAGAAAATGCCGTTATTCGGCCAGCACATCCAGTTTTAAATACTGAATTTTGATTTCCTTGGGCTTTGGAGGTTGCCGGCTGTATGATTCCGATTAAACGATCAGTCGCCAAAGCATCGTCTGTCATTGCCAAATATCGTGGCTCAAAGATATTTAATGGCAGTCTCCCATTAGGTAACAGTAATACACCCCCTAAAGGAAAGATGGGTAGAGTCTGCGGCAAATTATTGAAATCGATAGTGAATCCCGAGTAGACCATTTTTTCTCCTAAGGTCGGCGCCTAATACAAGCGACTACGAAAACAAGATAGACGATAACCGCTTACGAGCTTCTATTGTTAAAGGGTCTGTTTGACCAAATGCACCAAACAACTTCACCAATTGTTTTCTCGCCGCCTCATCATTCCAACCCCGGTTAATCGCTATGCTCTCTAAGAGGTGGTCTACCGCTCCTTCGTTATCGCCTGAGGCATATAGAGCCATCGCCAAGTCAAATCTTGCTTCTAAATTTTTGGGATCGGCTTCCACCGAAAGTTTTAGTTCTGTTAAATCGCCTGTGTCACCACTCGACAATGCTAGATCCAGTTGACTAAGAGCACTTTTTATTTCTGGCTCTTTCTTCTGCTCCTCTGATAAATTATCAACTACTTCTTTTGCTTCATCTAGATTATTAAGTGCAATTAACGTTTTGCATAAACCAGCTAATCCCCTGACGCTTGATGGATCATGCTGAAGAATTTGTTTGAAGAGCCCACTTGCCGCGTCATAGTTCTCCTCATTTAACAGGGATTCGGCTGCTTCTAGTGCCTCGGCTACCGGAGATTCTCCGGCAGCTCCTCCAGTCAACTTCTTTACAAATTCCCTGATTTGGCTTTCTGGTACCGCCCCAGCAAACCCGTCTACAGGCTGCCCATTTTTGAAGGCAAAAACAGCTGGTATAGATTGAACCCTAAGTTGTTGCGCTATTTCAGGATTTTCATCGATATCTACCTTTACTAATTTTACAGCTCCACCTGCTTCAGTTACTACCTTCTCCAACACGGGACCCAATTGCTTGCAAGGGCCACACCAGGGAGCCCAAAAGTCAACGATTACAGGAGTAGTAGTAGATGCCTCTACGACATCAGCCATAAATGTTGCCGTTGACGAGTCCTTAATGTGCTCACTGCCTAAAC
>CACITD010000093.1 GCA_902589475.1 uncultured Alphaproteobacteria bacterium
AAACTGTTCCTGTCCCTGAGGCGAAGCCCCGTGTATCGCCTAAGCTAGCAAAATTGAAAGCTACGGAACCTAAAGCGAAACCGAAACCCCGTCCAATGGTTAAAACAAGTAAGAAACCAAAACCGACGAAGCGCCCTATAAAAAAACAGTTCACTAGTCTTTTGAAAAACCTGAAAAAAGAAAAATTAGATCAAAGGAGCCGCATTGAAAAGACAACGATAGGGGATAGATTGAGAAAATTATCCAAAAACCGCAGTAATGGTGACTTTCGAGAAGATCAAAAGGTGACGATAAGTGAAATAGATTTGCTTCGTCAGCAAATTGCCGGGTGTTGGAACATTGCTGCGGGCGCTCGTCAAGCTGAAGCACTGAGCGTTGAAATTGAGATGAGAATGAACCCAGACGCAACTGTTCGAACGGCTCGCGTTGTGGATGGAACTAGAATGAATTCTGACCCGTTTTTCCGAGCAGCGGCTGAAAGTGCTCTGCGGGCTCTGAGCCACCCAGACTGTATTCCTTTAAAGCTGCCAGTCGGAAAATATGAGGTTTGGAAATCATTTACTTTCAACTTTGACCCAAAAAATATGTTACAGTGATTCGTGAAGATTATTTTTTTATGGAGACGAATTTGTCACGTTTAAAGTATCTAAAGATGCGGACACTTTGTTTTTATTTTGCTGCTTTTTACCTGATATGCCAGAGCAGCCAGGCAGAGTTAAGGATAGACGTAACACAAGGGCGTGCTGATCCCATGCCAATCGCGGTTACCACTTTCAAATCAGCTGAGATTCAAAATGAAAATCTTGGAAAAAAGATCTCGACTGTAATTTCGGCGAATTTGGAGCGTTCAGGCTTATTTGCACCGATAGATCCAAAAGCCTTTTTAGAAACGTCAATAGAAATGGATTTACGTCCTCAATTCGGTAATTGGCGTGTTCTTAATGCTCAAGCAATGGTCCACGGGGCCGTAAACATTGATGCCGACGGTCGATTAAACGTTCAATTTCGTCTTTGGGATGTTTTTGCTGAGCAACAAATGGTTGGAAATGCATATTTTACCACTCCAAAGAATTGGCGGCGTGTAGCACATATTATTTCTGATTTAATTTATAAAAGAATCACAGGAGAAGATGGCTATTTTGACACCAGAATAGTCTATATCTCGGAAAGCGGTGACTCAGACAAGCGAGTCAAAAGACTAGCAATCATGGACCAAGATGGGGCTAACCATCGTTTTCTAACTGATGGATCAGACCTTGTATTGACACCCAGGTTCTCTCCAACAATGCAGGAAATTACCTACCTTGCCTACTATAATAGAAAACCGCGAGTTTATATTTTCAACATCGATACTGGCCAACAGGAAGTTCTGGGCGACTTTCCAGGTATGACTTTTGCTCCTAGGTTTTCGCCCGATGGGTCAAAAGTTATTATGAGTCTTGCAAAAAATGGGGTCACAAATATTTACACAATGGATTTGGCTACGAGAAGGGTCCAACAACTAACCCAGAGTCCTTCTATTGATACATCTCCAACCTATTCCCCTGATGGGTCGCGGATAGTCTTTAACTCCGATAGAGGTGGTACGCAGCAGCTATATGTTATGAATTCAAACGGTCGTGGAATTAAAAGAATAAGCTTTGGAAAGGGTCGTTATGCAACGCCTGTTTGGTCGCCGCGCGGAGACTTAATAGCGTTTACTAAGATGCTGCAGGGTAAATTTTTTATTGGAGTGATGCAGCCGAATGGCAAGAATGAGAGGATTTTAGCCGATGGTTATCTTGTAGAATCGCCAACTTGGGCACCAAATGGGCGTGTTTTGATATTTTTTCGGCAAATGGAACCGACTGCAAACGGTGTTACCAGATCTGTGAAATTATTTTCAATTGATCTAACCGGGTACAATGAGCGTGAAATTATCACCCCTTTGGACGCCTCAGACCCTGCGTGGTCGCCTCTTAACCCCTAAAATTTAGAGCGAATCTAATTTTATTTGTAATTTAGTTTATTTTGTTTGGTTTATTCCTCGGCACTCTGTTAC